>NZ_CAJHBP010000001.1:0-298301 GCF_904846665.1 Psychrobacter sp. Pi2-51 | reverse complement strand
ATATTAAATAGTGAATTATATTCATGTTTTTATAAAATGAGTTGGGAGTCAAAGCTTTTGATTTCAAGGCGCTTAGAATCTCAAAATCCATTAAAAATATAAAAGAAAATCCTCATCCCAAAAACATAAAAAATCCTTTCAAGCTTTATACTTTATAGCTTGAAAGGATTTATCGATCACATGTTTTTATCTAGGTAAGGATCTTAATATGGGGGTTTGATTGCGTTTGTTGGTCATACTGTTTTCCTGCTTTGATGAGCATGGTATGGAAAAGTGGACTCTAGCGCGTGTCGTACCATGCTCGTCGCGCTGGCTTCTTCACCGCCTGCTCTGTCTAGTATTACTCTCTCAAACCCAACTTGAGATGTTGTTTGCCAACTATATTTAATTGATAGCAAAGAGGCTTGCTGTAAAAAATCTGATGGTTTGACTCGTATTTATCCAACCTAAATGAAGTAAGAGCAATAACAGTATGTTATTGCTCTATAAATTTTCGCTCATTAAGCGCTTTTTAATTGTGCGTGAGTATCATTAAAAAACACTCTGCTCCATTGCTATTAGTTGCGTCCTGCCATTACGCCACCATCAACATCCCACACAGCACCCGTTACCCAAGCCGCTTTGTCACTTAATAAAAATGCAATAGTGTTTGCCACATCTTGTGACGTACCTATACGGCCAATTGGGTGAAGGCTATTAAAGCCTTGCAGAGCATCGTTTACTTCTGCTTTCGGGATAAACCCTTCATAAATTGGCGTTTGTACAACTGCTGGCGATACCGCATTAACGCGAATATTATGGGCCGCTAATTCCATTGCTAAATGCTGAGTTAGCGCATGTAAGCCCGCTTTTGCCATTGAATATGCTGAAGATGGTGTAGCGGCAATGGCTTGCTTGCCCCACATAGACCCTATATTTACAATGGCGCCAGAGCGTTTTGCTGAGACTAAATTAGCGACTACCTTTTGAGTAATAAAAAATAATGCGCGGTTAATTTGCATGTACTTATCGTAATCAGCTGCTTCGTGCTCTAAAAATGGTTTAGGGGCAAAAACACCAGCGGCATTAACCAGTAAATCTACGTCTGCGTGATCTTGCGAAATAGTGTTAATTAAGTTTTGTACGCTTTCATCGCTCGTTAAATCGGCTGTTAAAACCTCTACAATACCTAAAGATGATAGTTGCTCTTTTGCCGCTTGGGCTTTTTCTTTACGGTGGCCGACAATAACGGCTTGTCCGCCTTGCTCTAAAATCAAACGAGCCGTTTCAAATCCCATTCCGCTAGTACCACCAATAACGAGTAATTTTTTACCTGAAAATTGCTTAGTCATCATTATTTCTCCAAGCGCCCATTCGCGCTGCATTAGTTGTATCAATAAAACAAAATATCAAATTGCTTTTTAAGCAATTGACGAGTTGTTTGGCTTAGGAGGTATTTTTCACTTATTTACTTTGTTTAACAAACGAGATAATCTGAGCCGTCAATAAAGAAAAAGTTTACCGTATGAAATCACCTATACATCTCAATGCATTAAAAGCTTTTGAAGCCAGCGCACGACATCAGAGTTTTTCAGCGGCTGCTAACGAGCTAAACGTAACCCCCGCAGCGGTTGGGCAACTGGTAAAGACATTAGAAGAGTGGCTCGACACGCCGCTGTTTCATAGAATGAGCTCTGGTAAAACACGGCTTATAACTACTGAAACTGCGCAAAGTGCCTTGCCATTGATACAAGAAGGATTTGATAAATTAGCCCAAGGGCTAGATATTTTAAAAGACAATGCCATAAGCGGTGTATTAACAGTTGCAGTAAGCCCTGCCTTTGCCGCTAAGTGGTTATTGCCTAGGCTTCATCACTTTCAAGCCATTTGTACGCAAACCAATGTTAATTTAAATACAAATTTAAAACCGGTTGATTTTGCTTCTCAGTGTATAGATATAGGCATACGCTTTGGCATAGGTAATTGGCAAGGCTTGGGTGCAGAAAAACTAATGGATGAAGAAGTATACCCAGTATGCTCACCTACACTTCTAGAAGATCCAACCCGCTTCACCACGACTGACAAACTATTGAACGAAACCCTGATACACGATCAATCAATGGATGCCCATACCAGTTTTCCGTCGTGGTCGTCATGGTTAAAAAAAGCCGGTGTTACAGGCCCTCTGATTACTAAAAGCATTCAAATAAATAACTCTGCTGCCGTACTACAATCAGCAATTGACGGCCACGGCGTAGCATTAGCGCGCAGTGTAATGGCTAAAGACGACCTAGCCGCTGGGCGGTTAGTGAGATTATTTCCTGATATTTATTTTGAATCACCTTTGGCATACTATGTTATTTACCGCCCCGAATGCGTGGCGCTGCCCAGAATACAAGCATTTAAAAACTGGCTTTTCAAAGAGGTAGAAAATCAAGCTTTTAAAAGTGAGTAGTGTTTTTATAAAAATACACACCAATAAAGAAGATATTTATCAGAGTAAAAGATGACCTCTGTGGTTAAACACGTTTACTCCCCATAAACCTTCACTCCAAGTTAGCGACTTTATTTAATAAGGTAGCGTTTAATTTTGCATCTCTATAACAATTGACCACCACGAGGTTTCTTAACTGGAGTGAAGGTTTGTTCATGTAACTTTACAATGTCCTCATCCCAAAAACACAAAAAAGCCTTTCAAGCTTTATACTTCATAGCTTGAAAGGCTTTTTTGCTCGCATATTTTTATCTAGGTAAGCGTTTTAATATTCGGGTTCAGCCGCTCTTACTCTATATTCAACATCGATTTCGCCACAGCTTCGGCCACTTTGATGCCATCAATCCCTGCTGATAATATGCCGCCTGCGTAGCCAGCACCTTCGCCTGCAGGGAATAATCCTTTGGTGTTAATACTTTGAAATTCTTTATTGCGTTTAATACTGATTGGTGACGATGTTCTGGTTTCTACGCCAGTGAGTAACCCATCATCAGATGAAAATCCTTTGATTTTTTTATTAAATGCTGGAATGGCTTCACGTATGGCATCTACGGCAAAGTCTGGCAGTGCCTTGCTTAAGTCGGTTAAGGTAATGCCTGGTGTGTACGAGGGTTTTACATCGCCTAATTCTGAGTCTGGTTTACCTTTTAAGAAATCGCCAATCGTTTGCGCTGGTGCACTGTAGTCTTTGCCGCCCAATTCAAACGCTAAGGTTTCTAGCTGTCTTTGTAAGTCGATACCGGCAAGTGGGTGGTTTGGGTAATCTCGCTCTGGGTCGATGCCTACCACAATAGCACTGTTGGCGTTACGCTCGTTCCTTGAATATTGGCTCATACCGTTAGTGACAACACGGCCTGCTTCTGATGCGGCGGCAACCACGGTTCCGCCTGGACACATACAGAAGCTATAAACAGAACGACCATTTTTGCAATGATGCACCAGTTTGTAATCCGCAGCGCCAAGTATTTCGTTTCCAGCATTGTCACCAAAGCGTGCTTGGTCTATGGTTGACTGTTTATGTTCAATCCTAAAACCAATCGAGAAAGGCTTTGCTTCAACATACACGCCTTTATCATGGATCATTTGGAAGGTATCTCGGGCACTGTGACCAACGGCAAGAACAACATGGTTGGTTTTTAAGGTTTCGCCAGTATTAAGTGTCACGCCAGTTACTTTTGAGTCAGTGATGTGCAAGTCGTCTACGCGAGTAGCAAAACGGACTTCCCCACCAAGCGCTATGATCTCGGCACGCATTTTTTCTACCATGGTGACTAACTTATAAGTACCTATGTGCGGTTTACTGACAAATAAAATTTCATCTGGTGCGCCAGCTTTTACAAATTCTGTCATGACTTTACGGCCGTAATGATTTGGATCTTTCACTTGGCTATATAATTTACCGTCAGAAAAGGTACCTGCTCCGCCTTCACCGAATTGTACGTTTGATTCTGTGTTTAATTTGCGCTGACGCCAAAAGCCAAAGGTATCTTTGGTGCGTTGTCTTACTTCATTACCGCGTTCAATGATAATAGGTTTAAAACCCATTTGAGCAAGGGTAAGTCCGGCTAACAAACCACAAGGTCCAAAACCAATAACAACAGGACGCTCTGTTAAATTTTCTGGCGCTTCACCTACATATTTATAACTGGTGTCTGGTGTTGTTTTAACATGGTTGTCTGACTCAAATTGAACCAATAAATCATGTGTTAAATCCGAGTCGGTCAGTGTGATGTCTAGTGTATAAATTAATTGGATATTTCTTTTATTACGAGCATCATAACCACGTTTAAACATCACAAATGACGCCATTTGCTCAGCAGAAATTTTAAGTTTTGTCGTTATAGCAGTCGTTAAATCTTCAGGTGCATGATTTAATGGCAATTTAATTTCAGTTAAACGTATCATTGGTTACTCATAAACTCGTGTAGAAAACAGTCTCGCATTTTACTGGTACTGATACAAATAAGCGAATAAATATTTTACTTACGCAGGGTAAATTTGTGGATTTGTATTGTGGGTTGAAAATGACCCTTGCCGTCAAATCCGTACAGTCAAACTTGGAATATTTTACTTACGCAGCCTGACGGTAAAAGTCAGACCACACCTGTCTAGGCGATTTATAGCCCAAACTCTTTTGAATTCTCGTTTCACTGCGAGCACAGCTCTTGTCTTACGTCGCTGCAAATCAGTGCTTCATTTTATCCCTCCTCACTATAATCAAGCTCAATATACTTAATGATATACCCACTCATTCTTCCTTGCGGAGCAGTGCTCCTCACCCGAGAAACTCTCTATTGGCACGTTTTCAAATGAGTGAGGAAGAATAAGTGTCTGGAAGACACTTACCCGAGTGCAAGGCGGAGGGCTGTGCCCGTAGTGGTTGCCTTTGTCGCTCACTACCTTTGGTTATGATGTGGCGTGGCTGGCTGATGGACTGGAGCTGTCACCAACTGAGATGCCATTACGAGCAGCACCTTATTATGGTACTCATGCGTCGAGCCATTACCTATACGGGTTATTATCAGACAGCTTACCTGATGGTTGGGGAATGCTACTGATGGATAGGTTCTTTCGAAAAACAATGTTTCATGCTACGTCAATCAATGTTTTAGATCGCCTCACTTATATTGGTGATTCAGCAATGGGAGCGCTTAGTTTTGAGCCATAAAAAGACCTATTAGGCGCTGATATCGACATCACTGATTTCACTTTAGCCAAACTGGCCGCTATTTTATCTGGACAAGATAGTGACGTACTGGCTGAGCTCATCGTCATTGGTGGCTCACCACAAGGCGCAAGGCCAAAAGCACTTGTCCTATATGATGAAGTAACTGAGTTTATTTCTACTGACTTAACAAGCGAACATCTATCCGCAACGCTGTGGCTTATTAAGTTTCCTGCCCGATCTGAGCATAAAAGCGTTTGTCTAGTAGAGTCACTTTATGCTGATATGGCTAAGTAAGCATGCCTAAACATGCCTGCGCATCATTATTTTGATATTGATAGCGATTCGAGATTTTGAAATAATCATTGTCTACTAATTTCAGTCCTAAAAACTCAAGATAAAATCATCGAAATATAACCGCCAATCAAAGCTAAGACGGTCGTAAGCGCATAACTTACAGGGTAAGGTATAGCAGCAACTGAACTTTTTGACTCTTCCATAATGGCGTTTAGTCCAGGTGTACTATTTCTAGCGCCAGTGGCGGCACCATCAGCAATGATTGAGTTAAGTTTAAAGAATTTCACCCCTATCCAGAAGGCAACGAGCGGTGGTATTAACGCACCTGCTATTCCAATTACTGCTAGCCATAATAGAGTATCACCATGTAAGGCTGTAATAACTTTAGGCCCAACATTGGCGGCTAAAACTGCCACAAAAACGTTTAAACCAAAATCTTGCAAGAAGCTTCTGGCGCCTTCATGTATCGGACCACCAAACTCAGGGTTGCGACTGCGAAAATAACTAACGGCAATCCCAGCAAGAATACACCCTGCTGAAGTTCCTAGTGCAAATGGAATACCTGCAATTCGGACCGTTATAATACCGACTAAATATCCGATAACCATCGCAACGGCAAGATAAATTATTTCAGACTTCATGGTTGGTAATATTACTCGTCCTCCCAATCGTTTCCCTGCCATTTTTAAGGCCACATCCGGACCTGCTAGCCTAATCACATCTCCGAAAGAGATCTGTGTTTTAGGGCCTAATGGGATTTCATTACCTGATCTAAATAAAGCTTGAACCGTGACGCCTCCTATTCCTGACTCGCTGAGGTCATCAATATTTTGACCTGAAATATCATGAGAGCCAATGTGAATATCTGCAACTTCTATAGGAACATTGCGAGCCAATTGATCATCAGCTTCAGGTCCGATAAGCTCATTGTCTACAAAAATTAAATCATGAATATTGGCTCTAACCGTAACGATATCGTTCAGTTGAACGATAGGATCATCTGATAACTCCACAATCGCGCCACTTCTAACCAAACGTAGAATAGGCGCTTGCGGATACTCTTTGACTAACGCTGAGATACTTTTGCCAACAATGTTTTTGTGAGTCACATAAAAGGCACGTAAATCATACGGTGAAAAACCCAGTGTTAATGCCTGAGGTGCCCCAGGTAAAGGATCTGTCGCACCGCCATTATAATTAGCTTCAGCGGCTTTAGCCTCTTCAGCAGAGTTGTAACCAAAAATCTTAGGTAAATAGCGAATGAGTAAAATAATACCAACAGTGGATAAGACATAGCTAACGGCATAGGCTGCAGCCATATTGGCACCAACTTCTTCCGCTGTTATTCCTGACGGTGGTATATAGGCACCACTCGATAAAGCGCCTTGCCCCACTCCTAGTATGGCCGTTATGGTATAGCTACCAGAGATAAGTCCTGTTGCGTATCCAGGTGCTAAGCCTGCAAACTTTGCCCCAAAAAAACAGATAACCCAGTTTAATGACCAAACAATGACGCCGATACTAATGAATGCCAAACCGCCTTTTTTTAATCCAGAAAAAAACTGAGGTCCAACTTTAAGCCCTAACGCATACATAAAAAGGAGCAGCATAAAGGTTGAAAGAACCCCTGGTATGGCATAAGTAATATCATAAGCAGATTGTGCAATCATCGAAAGCACAACCCCCACCAGCAAAGTACCTGCTGTTGACCCTAAAGAGATATTCTTGATGCTACGATTACCAATATAAGTACCTAAAGCTAATGATAACAAGATAAATACTATGGGCTGATTATCCAGCAGTTGAAAAAATCCATGTAAGCCTGAAGCAGTAACAGGCTCTATCTTATCGAATATCTGACCGACTACAGTAGGATTACTCATAATGCTCTTCTATGTGTGATGAAAGGTACGAGTAGAGCTAGAATGTGAAACTGGATGCGCTTTATAGTATTCAACAGCGGCTTTAATATCACGTAATAACAACGCGGCCATATCTCGACTGATACCATGACGAATTAGAATACGTTGAATGACGGTGTCCTGACGATCGTTTGGTAGTGGATAAGAGGCTATTTGCCAACCATGTTGGCGAACTTTGTCAGATAAATCATAGAGATTGAAACCCCAGTCTCCTTCTTTTAGGGTATAACTAAGGGCAGGTAAACCACCTCGTCCATCATAAAACATCTCAAACGGACCTAACTTTGAGATTTCGTCTGCTAACCATTGAGCGGTATCTACACAGGCTTGTTGAACACCTCTATAACCTTCAAAGCCTAATCGTAAAAAATTATAGTATTGCGCGACAATTTGACCACCTGGTCGAGAAAAATTAAGCGCAAAGGTTGCCATGTTTCCACCTAGATAATCTACATAGAATATCAAATCTTCTGGCAAGTCTTCTTCTGAGCGCCAAACTACCCAGCCGACACCTAGTGGTGCCAGACCGTATTTATGACCACTCGCATTGATAGACTTCACTCTATCGATACGAAAATCCCACTCAAGTTCAGGTTGAATGAAGGGCGCTATAAATCCACCCGAAGCGGCATCTACATGAATAGGTATGTCCCATCCTTTTTCGCTTTGAATATCATCTAGCTCTTTTGCCATCGCAGCGACGTCTTCATACACACAAGTGTAAGTCACACCTAAGGTAGGAATGACACCAATGGTATTCTCATCGACATAGTCTTTTATTTTTTCGGGATTGGTACTAACCTCATTACCTTCAAGTGGAATTTGGCGAAGCTCAACATCAAAATACCGCGCAAATTTATGCCAACAAATCTGTACTGGCCCAACGACCAAATTGGGCTTTGAGGCATCTAATCCTGCTGATTCACGTTTTTGACGCCAACGCCACTTCATGGCTAATCCGCCAAGCATACAAGCCTCTGATGAGCCAGTAGTTGAGCAACCAAGAGTCGTATGAGCTTGTGGGCTATTCCATAGATCCGCTAAGATATGAACACAACGCGCTTCCATTTCAGCAGTCTGTGGGTATTCATCCTTATCAATCATGTTTTTATCGACACATAAGTCCATGATGTCATGAACCTCATCTTCCATCCATGTCGTACAAAATGTAGCCAGATTCTGCTTGGCATTGCCATCGAGAAGCAGCTCATCTTTTATAAACTGAGCAACAACTTCTGGCTGGGTACTGTTTTGAGGCAATTGAAATTTATTGAGTAGCGTATTACTCATTGGGTCTTCGTAAACGTCTTCGCTAATAGGATCTATCCGATTTCGGTTGTGTAAAGGCATAATCTAACGTTCCTTTATATGTTTGAAAACTCATTGTATGTGTCGACCTATAAATATTAGATACCTTTGCAAGTTTAGAATATGTTGCCTTATTGTTAAGTTAAATTTATATGACAGTTATGTTATTGTTAACTAAAGTAATATTTACCTTAAATAAATATTTAAATTAACTAACTAAATTATGGGCTATATTTGTAGGTATTAACTTGGAAAATCATAGTTACGCAGCCAGACGATAATAACTAAACTGCATTTTTAGTGATATCGCTGATGGCTTCGAATCTTGTTTGGTAGTCTTGGTGATAGTTCTACAGTTTTTTCAACATAGATCACTCATAAGCTATCTGAATTTACGATGCCTCCGCAGTGACATCCTCTCCCCATCCTCCTCCTAGTGATTTATAAAGGTTCAGTAGCATTTGTGCTCGAGCAAGCTGCGAGTAAATCAAGTTTTCTTGTATTTGTTCCGAGTCGAGCTGCGCTGTCAGAGCTTCATCTAACGTTTGATAACCATAACGAAACAGTTTTTCGGCATCGCTGGCACGCTTAGCAGACTGCTGATAGGCCTGATTCAGCAATTTTTGTTGCTGCTGTAGAGCCTGATGCGCCTGATAGGTATTATCCACCTCACCAAGCGCGAGCAGTAGCCTTCGATCATACTGTAGCAGCGCCGTTTGCAATCGAGCGTCTGCGCTTTCAATATTAGCCTCAATCCGACCATTCGTAAAAATGGGAACCTGTATACCCACACTCAATATACTGCCCCAACCTTTCAAATCTGGCACATCACTGTCAACGTCAATGCGTCCGCCTTGACCTAAAAAACGAATGGAGAAACGTGGCAATAGATCGGCTTTGGCACTTGCCAGTTTGGCAGAATAGGCATTGACTTGTGCACCATAGGCACGCAGATCTGGACGACGTTCTAGCAACCCTTGAGGCGTTTGGCCACTGGGCGCACTCGGTTGATGATTGAGAATGTCCACAGTCGTAGAAGGCAGCTCAAAACCTTGCGGTACTTGCCCGATAAGTACGGCTATGCTACGTACGTGCATTGCATACTCTGCATTGATTGTGCTTTTTTTCGCACGCATGGCATTGAGTTTACTTTGGACATTATTAACTTCATACATGGTGACTTGACCCGCTTGAAAATGCCCTTTTATATATCGCTCAAAGCGCGTCAATATCTCTACATTGCGGGCGGTAATGACTTCACGCTGCTGGGCGGCACGGGCTTGAAAATAGTGATCAGCAATTTGATCTGCCAGTAGCATTTGCGCGCCATATACTTTTTCTTGTACACCCAACGCCGCATAATGGGCGGCATCAGCATCACTTTGTTTTCTGCCAAATATATCTGGCTCCCACGCAGCAGAAAATCCTACATTAGCATGACTACTGTCTATGTCTTGGTGCGTCTCCAGCAGCGCTGTACTAGCACCCAATAGACGACTGAGGTTGTCATTTGCAGACAGATGAGCCGAACCATTTATAAGGCCCGCTGAAGCATTGACGCCAGCTTGTGGCCCAAGATCAGCAGTGGCAAGACGACTGATTGCCACTGCTTCTGCAAAACGACTTTCAGCGATGCGGATATCGGGGCTGTCTTGTAAGCCTTGCTCTATCAGGCGACTCAATAGCGGATCTTGCCATTGTCGCCACCAGTGGCTAATTTCTGGACTGCCCTTCGCCGCTTTGTTTTCGTCAAATGTTGTCGGAATAGAAATGTCACTTTGGCGAACAACCTGTGTGCTTTGGCAGGCGCTTAAGATCAAGACCAATGCTCCCAAACTCACAATTTTGGATAATGGAAACATGCGCTTCTTCTCCTTGTATTCTCTATCATTATTTTTAATTCAGTGCCATGGTCAAATATCAAACACGCCCTATAATGTCTCTTAGGACCAATCCTAAGATATCGGTATACGTATGACTGGTTTTGATTGAGCCAAATTGAGCCAGTCTGTTTTGCACATTATCCTAGCTTTTCAAGCATTGCTTTAAATCGTACTAAAGCAAAAATAAGAAACACGATGCCAATACCTGTCATGACTAATAGCTCAGGCCAAACAATGTCCAAGCCAGCATTACGGAATAAAACATTTTGAGTAAAGCTGACAAACTGAGTCGTGGGCCAATACTCGCTTATCATTTGTGCCGCTTCGGGCATATTGCTGCGCGGTGCTATAGAGCCAGATAAGAGTAATGATACGACTAAGACAGGCAACATCAATAAGGCAAACTGCGGCATACTCGGTGCCATGGTTGATAGCATAATGCCGAGAGAAGATATGGAGAACAGATACACGACCACACCACTACCGAATAAAAGCAGCGACCCGTTAATGGGAATGCCAAGCAGATACTGGACCACAAAAACCATCGATAACATGGAGGCACATAAAATCACCAAGCTATTGGCAAGTATTTTTGAAATCACGATTTCTGTTGTATTGACTGGCATCACCAACAGATGCTCGATGGTGCCACGTTCGCGTTCACGGATAACAGCGGCACCGGACAACCCTATTGCCAAGAGCGCAATCATATTGCAGACTTCCATAACTGGTGTGTACCAGTAGCTGTCTCCGTTTGGGTTAAATATCATGTTCAGTACTGGCTTGACCAATAACGGTGGATCGGCTTGTTTTAAAAAATCACTCACTTCCTGATTAAATATTTGGAGAATATAGGCTTGCCCAATACCTGCTTGAGTCATGGTGGTGGCATCAATTAACAGCTGAACTTGCGGTTTTCGTCCAGCCAGCACATCCCGTTCAAACCCAGGGGGAAATTCCAGCACAAAAATAAGCTTGCTTTTGTCCATCAATTCATCGACATCTTCGCGTTTCACATCGACAGGAGGCAGAAAGTAAGGTTGTTGTAGAGCATCTCGAATTTGTCTGGTCAGGGCTGTACGGTCTAAATCTATAATACCTACAGGCGCATTACGTACATCCGTATTGATGCCTTCTGCCACAGTATAAATAGTGACAGAGAACACAAAGCCAATCATGAGGAACAGTATCTTGTCTCCAAACAGACTGCGTAATTCTTTGATGGTTAATGTCCAGATATTTTTAAAAGTCTGCACTTATACCTCCTGCTTTTTCAGGAAAATAGAGGCAAATGTGATAAATGCCAAGGCAAAAGCGGTCAAAACCATGTACTCCGTCAAAAAACTGGACCAACTCAGTCCTTTAGTAAACCCGCCAATACTGATACGCTGATACCAAGATGCGGGGAACCCGACCCCAATGGCATAAGCGATGCCGTCCATACTAGAGAGCGGGTACAACAACCCAGAGTAGTTAATGGTGGGTATCAGAGTGACGATGGCGGTGACAAACAAGGCGGCAACCTGTGTGCGAACCAAACTAGACACTAAAAGCCCCAGTCCTGTAGACACATAGACCAACAGCAATGCGCCAAAAGACATCGCCAAAAAAGAGCCTTTTATGGGCACTTTGAACCAAAATATGGCCATGAGCACAAGTATGAGATAATTGATCAGTCCCAGAACGACATAAGGCAGCTGTTTTCCAAGTAGGTATTGAGGCACACTGGCTGGTGATGTGTAGAGGTTTGATATCGAGCCAACTTCGCGCTCACGCACCACACCCAGCGTGGTCATCATTGCTGGAATCAACATGAGTATCATCATTAGCACACTGGGAATGACCGCGTTCACACTTTTGAAATCTTGGTTATACATAAAGCGTGGAACCACTTCAGCGGCAGGGTCTAAATCGATAGGCAAGCCAGTATCTTGAAGAAGGTCTTTGATATATATCCTCATAATCCCTCCTACATAGCCCTCAATATTGGCCGCATTGAATGGCACTGTCCCATCAATATAAAAGCTCGCTTCTGGTTGTCTATTGGCCAATAAATCACGTCCATAATCCACTGGAATATCAATGACCAATTGCGTCTCAGAGCTTCTAAGCGCGTATTCAGCGGCCTTTATAGAGTCTACGGGTGACGTAGATGTAAAATATTCTGAGCCCGAAAAGTACTCCGTCAACTGTCGACTTTGTGCAGAGTGATCTTGATCCAGTATCGTATACGGTAGATCATGCACATCAAAAGAGATACTCCAACCGGTCATGACCATCAAAATAATGGGCCCAACGATAGCAAAGAACAGCCTGATTTTATCGCGTAATAGCTCTTTAAATTCGCGAGTGGCAAATGTCCAAACAGTGGTAAACCAATACTTAAGCGTGTCGGTTTTATTGGTTTGACTATCAGGTTCAGACGCTATGATCGCTGATTCTGCTGGCGTATTTTCAGTCGTGTCGTTTTGGCTGGTGGGTTCAGTGTCATTTTTTTCATCTTCGAGCAGATACTCTACAAAGGTTTCTTCGAGGTCCTCCGCTTGTTTATTATGTGTCAGCTCTGTCGGTGTACCAACGACCAGCACGCGACCACGGTGCATAAAAGAGATGCGATCGCATCGACTGGCCTCATTCATAAAATGAGTAGAGATAAATATCGTGATTTTATCTTCTCGTGAAAGCGTCAATAACTGTCGCCAAAACATATCACGAGCACCAGGATCGACACCTGAGGTTGGCTCATCCAAAATCAATACTTCGGGATGATGCAGACAAGCCGCTGCCAGCTGTAAGCGTTGGCGGATACCTAGTGACAATGAGGCTGGCGCTGTATCCGCCACAGCACTGAGGTCAAATTTATCTAATGCATCCTTTACAGCTTGCTGTCCACGCTCTCCTTCTATTTGATAAAGGGTTGCATGCAGCTCTAAGTTTTGACGTACGCTCAATTCTTCATAAAGCGAAAAAGACTGCGACATATAACCGACGCGCATTTTTGTCGCTATGTCACTTGCATCGATAGATTGACCCAGCAGTTTGGCTGAGCCTTCTGTTTTATCAATCAATCCAGTCAGCATCTTCATCGTGGTCGATTTGCCACAACCATTAGAGCCTAAAAAACCAAAAATCTCACCTTTCTCAATACAAAAGCTGACATTATCAACCGCTGTAAAATCTCCAAAACGTTTGGTTAGGTTTTTTGCCTCAATAGCTGGCGGTGCATCAGGATCAGGGACAAATGGCGTGATAACCAACGCGCCTGCATTCGTTTGTTTCTCTGGTGGCAATAGCTTGATGTAGGCCTCTTCAAGTGACGTGACATTCAGCTCTGTCATGACGGTTTGCGTCCGCTGATTGGCTAAGAGCTTGCCATCATCCATCGCTAGCAGGTATTCAAAATTTTTGGCTTCATCAATATAGGCTGTCGACACGATGACTGTCATCTCTTGACGTTCAGCTTGTAGCGAGGCCACTAATGACCAGAATTGACGGCGTGATAAGGGGTCTACCCCTGTGGTTGGCTCATCCAGAATCAGTAAGTCAGGATTGTGCACCAATGCACAGCATAAGCTCAGTTTTTGCTTCATTCCGCCCGATAGCTTGCCAGCCGCACGATCAGGAAACGGTGCTAGCCCAGTTGCCTCAAGCAAACGGGCTATTCGCACATGGCGCTCATGCGCATTCAATCCAAACAGTCGCGCATGAAATTCCACATTTTCATATACCGACAGAGTTGGATAAAGATTATGCCCTAAGCCTTGTGGCATAAAGGCGATATGTTTTGACAGCGCCTCACGTGCAGGTTTTTCTGCCATATCCTTACCGAATACTTGCACAGAGCCATTTTGAATGACCTTGACCCCTGCAATAAGAGACAACAACGTTGATTTTCCAACACCATCAGGACCAATTAGCCCAACAGTGCTTCCTTGTAAAATATTTAGGGAAATATTATCAAGAGCAACCGTCTTGCCATATGTATGCGAAACAGTGTTAATTTCAACGGCGGCATGTTGGCTATCCATACGTTATCTCACAGTTTGTATCGTTAATTTATTCATAAAGATCACTCTTCGGTTGTAAAACCATCTGAATAATTTATGACCTCATTTTCTGCTGTCATACTCGAACGTGAGAAACTAGGATTGGCCTTTTTTGGGAAGGTTTATAGCAAGGTTACTCGGCCATGCTACGTCGGTATTGCTACGTACATAACCATTACCTGTCATGCCGCCCTTGAGTAAGCCTTTGTATTCTTTGGCTATTGCCACAGGTAACTTGATACGCACTTTAAACATGAGCTTTTCGCGCTCGTTCTGTGTTTCCACTGACTTGGGCGTAAACTGTGCTTGTGACGCAATAAACGATACTTTTGCGGGCCACACACTGTCCAGACCATCCAGCACGACTCTCGCGTCATTACCGACTCGTAGGCCACTCATCTGCCCGTTAGGTAAAAAAAGAGTCATAGATACATCTTCTGTGTCTAGCAGGCTGACCATTTTGCTACCTGCTGCAATCACACTACCAACCTCGGCAATTCGGTATTCCACACGGCCCGCTTTAGGACTGCGTATCAACATATCGTCATTCATCGATGCGGCAGATTTTTCTTGAGCTTTGGCCTGATTGACGCCAGCATTTGCTTCCGCTACCTGAGCATCGATTTGTTGAACGGCTGCCTGCGCTTCTGCGTACGCTGCTCTAGCCGCTTGCACGACCGCAACTGCGCCATTGTATGCTGCTTGGCGTTTGGTCACCTCTGAGTCTGAAACTAAATCTTCGCGGCGCATCTTGCGGGCATTATCCAACTCCATTTTGGCTACTTTCTGCTGTTCAATCTGCGCATCAATTTGGGCGTTGGCACGCGCCATTGCCTGCTCTCCTTGCTTACGACCCGCCCGTGCCTGTGACACCATTTCATGTGCGCGCTGCTCGGTTGCCTGTGCCGCCACTAACTGACTTTCGCTTTGTGAGGAAGACAGCTTCACAAGCAGCTGATCGACATCGACATCCTCTCCTTCCGCCACCAGCATTTGCTCAACTCTGCCTGGATAAAGGCTAGCAATATCAAACCGCTCAAGCTCCAATCTACCATTTGAGCTGACTATTCCTAGCGGTAGGGCTTGTGCAAGCTGCTGCTGTTGCCAGTAATACCAACCAGCAGCGGCGGCCACGACAAGCAATAGAATCAAAACCCATGCTTTCTTCATAACGGTTCCTATATATTATTTATATGCGGAAATAAAACAGAAAATAACCAGCCCATACGTTTTTTAACCGTATTAGGGCATGTCCTCAATTTGAAATTTTAATGATTTTTTAGTATAGGGCGTGTTGAATATAGGAAATCAGGTCAAGCACATCTCGTGTTGATCAAGATGACTGGCAATATTGGCGCTGTGTGGATACAAGACAATTTCCACACCAAGGCGGGATGGTAAGTGATTTATATAAGATGTTCGGCATACAGTTGATTCATCAGATATTGGGCCGATTAGGACACGACCTAGTAAGAAATACCAATAAATCCATAATTATATTGTGGTTATGGTACTCGATACCACCTCAATACACCATCAGAAACTGCATTTATTTTGAGCATCCTATGATTCATCCAATATAGCCCTGCAAGTTTTTTGACCGACTCAGGAGACTGGTTGTACAAAAACGGCTGCCATAGCAAACGTTTTTATCATGAGTTATCACCGTTATTTAACTGGTATAGATACATAAATATTTTTAATGATGGCCATTGAGCTAACAAAACTATAATATTCCATGCTAATATTGTGGAGTTTTCATATATTAAATACTGTTTTTAAATATTCTTCAAGACCAAATCTATTTTGTTGCTTTCATATATTTCTCTATCAGAGAATAAAAGGTCTTCACCATGTCTGAAACAACGCATAATCCATCCGAGAAAAATCTAAACTTTACCGCACTTATTGCCCTTGTTGTAGGCTCTATGATAGGCGGTGGTATCTTTTCATTACCGCAAAACATCGCTGAAACCGCAAGCCCTGGTGCCTCATTGATTGGCTGGGTAATCACTGGCGTTGGCATGCTGATGCTTGCCTTCGTGTTCCAAAATTTAGCACATCGCAAGCCTGAACTTGACAGTGGGGTTTATGCCTACGCGCAGGCAGGTTTTGGTAATTATATGGGCTTCAACTCTGCATGGGGCTACTGGCTCTCTGCTTGGTTAGGCAACGTCAGTTACTACGTGCTGATATTTAGTACGCTGGGTTATTTTTTTAATGTGTTTGGAGATGGCAATACCCTAACGGCATTAGTAGGCGCCTCTGTATTATTGTGGGCATACAACTTCATGATTACCAAAGGTATCCAGACGGCTACCTCAGTCAATACGTTGATTACGATCGCCAAAGTGATACCGCTGTTCACCTTTATTGTCATTATTTTTACGGTCTTTAATATGGATTTGTTTAATAGCGATTTTTGGGGCAGAGAGACGGATCTAGGGTCAGTTCCTGATCAAGTTAAAAACATGATGATGGTGACGGTATGGGTATTTATTGGTATTGAAGGGGCCAGTGTCTATTCTGCACGCGCCAAAAAACGCTCCGATATTGGTAAAGCCACCGTATTGGGGTTCATTTTTACGTTAGTGCTGTTAATGCTGGTTAACTTTTTAGCAATGGGTGTTAGATCACTCCCTGAGCTGGCAGCGATGAAAAACCCTTCGATGGCTTATTTGCTGGAGTATGCCGTTGGCCCGTGGGGCGCGACCTTTATCTCAGTCGGTTTGGTCGTCTCGCTGCTCGGTGGTTTATTGGCTTGGACGCTATTCTGCGCCGAAGTTTTATTCGTTGCCGCCAAAGACGAAACCATGCCGAGGTTCTTTTATAAAACAAATGCCGTTGATGTGCCGGTAAATGCACTATTGGTGTCTTCTGCAGCGACACAGTTATTCTTAGTCATCACCTATTTTAGTAAAAGCACTTATAACAATATTTTTTATCTGTCCACTTCCATGATTTTGATCCCTTATTTCTTTTCTGCCGCTTATGGATTTTTGGTGGCCTATCGCAAAGAGGGTTACAAAGCATCCGAGAGCGCCAAAAAAGACATTGTTATTGGGGTAACCGCACTGTTTTATAGTATTTGGCTGTTGTATGCCGCTGGTATTCAGTACTTTTTACTATCCGCTTTGTTGTATCTTCCTGGTGTGGTTCTCTATATAAAAGCACGCAGAGAGCACAAGCATCAGCTGTTCAATACAGCCGAAAAAGTGGTGCTGGCAGTCATTACTGTCAGTGCCATCTATGCAGCCTATGGCCTGTACAGCGGTACGTTAAGCTTGTAGTAACCCTATTAAATAAAATGCCTTACCGTTGTAATCATCAGAAAATCCGCTCGTCGTAATTGTCACATCAGTTGCTTTTTTAGATTGTTCGTCCTCTAAACAGTGGTGAGATACTTGCACCCAAACCGCATAAGGATATAAAAATGTCTGACAAATCTTTAGGTGTTCATTCAGAAGTCGGTAAATTACATAAAGTTATGGTGTGTTCTCCAGGTCTTGCCCATCAAAGACTGACACCGCAAAACTGCGATGATTTATTGTTTGATGATGTCATGTGGGTTAGCAAGGCCAAAAGTGATCATTATGATATGGTCACAAAGATGCGAGATCGCGATATTGAGGTGGTTGAGATGCATCAACTGCTCGCACAAACCCTTGATAATAACGATGCCATGCAGTGGATTATGGATCACAAAATTACTGATAATCACGTCGGTACTTTATTGGCTGGCGAAGTGAGAGATTGGTTGACCAAACTTGAGCACAAGAAACTGTCTTCATTTTTAATTGGCGGCGTCACCACTGAAGAGTTACCGAATGATATTGGGGCGTCACTCAAAAAATTATCCGCACTGTCAGGTACGACTGAGTTTGTACTGCCACCACTGCCCAACACTCAGTTCCCTCGCGATTCCTCAAATTGGATATATGGCGGTGTGACGCTTAACCCAATGTACTGGCCCGCTCGCCAGCAAGAAACACTCCTTATTTCTGCTATTTATAAATTTCATCCAGACTTTAAAGGCGCTGATTTCAAAATTTGGATGGATGACACTGAAGAAGATCTCAGTGGCTGTAGTTTAGAAGGTGGTGATGTCATGCCTATCGGCAACAAAACCGTGCTGATTGGTATGGGTGAGCGAACGTCACAACAAGCGATTACCAGACTGGCCAAGACTTTGTTCATTGATGGTTCGGTTGACCATGTCATCGTAGCGGCCTTACCTAAGCAACGTTCTGCGATGCATTTGGACACCGTATTTACGTTTTGCGACATTGATTTGGTCAACGTGTTTCCGGCAGTGACAGATCATATTACGACTTTTCATATTCGTCCTGACGAAAGCAAGCCACACGGTATAGATGTGCGCGAAGATGACAGGCATTTTTTGAAAGTGGTAGAAGAAGCCGCAAGGGTCGATAAATTAAGAGTGGTAGAAACAGGCGGCAATAGCTACGAAGTTGAGCGTGAGCAATGGGATGATGGTAACAATGTCCTTGCCCTTGAGCCAGGCGTTGTCATCTCTTATGACCGCAACACTTATACCAACACGTTACTGCGTAAACAAGGCATTGAAGTGATTACGATTCCAAGCTCTGAGCTGGGCCGTGGACGTGGTGGTGGTCACTGCATGACTTGCCCTATCATTCGCGATTCAACGGATTAGGGCATATTGAACCCTACCTGCTCATAGCGCTACCAAATACAGTGATAGTCCAGCCAAAATAAACAAACACCAAAAATTAAGGAATTATCATGAGTTTCAATCTTCACAACCGTGATCTACTGAGCCTTATGCATCATAGTGAACGCGAGCTTACGTATCTTTTGGATATGGCTCGTGACCTAAAAAGAGCGAAATACTCAGGCACAGAACAAAAGCATCTTTTGGGCAAAAACATTGCTCTAATCTTTGAGAAAACCTCAACCCGCACTCGTTGTGCTTTTGAAGTAGCGGCATATGACCAAGGTGCCAATGTGACGTTTATTGGCCCGAACTCATCACAGATCGGCTACAAAGAGAGCATGAAAGACACCGCTCGTGTGTTGAGCCGTATGTATGATGCCATCGAGTATCGCGGGTTCGGTCAAGAGATTGTCAATGAGTTAGCAGAATATGCGGATATTCCTGTCTTTAATGGCCTAACGAATGAGTTTCATCCCACACAAATGCTAGCAGACGTAATGACCATGCGTGAGCATACTGACAAATCAATCCATCAGATTAAATATGCTTATTTTGGTGATGCACGTAATAACATGGGCCGCTCATTATATTTAATGGGCGCTAAGATGGGTATGGACGTACGCCTTTGTGCCCCTAAAGATTTATGGCCTGAAGCAGACTTTCTAGCCACTTGTGCAGACTTTGCCAAAGCATCAGGTGCCCGTCTTACTATCACTGATGATGTAAAAACGGCGGCAAAAGACGTTGATTTTGTTCATACCGACGTATGGGTATCGATGGGTGAGCCTATTGAGAGCTGGGCTGAGCGAATCGATGGGCTAATGGCCTATCAAGTCAATATGGATCTGATAAAAGCCACTGGCAATCCAAAAGTGAAGTTTATGCATTGTTTGCCCGCTTTTCATAATTCAGATACTGAAGTTGGTAAAAAAATAACTGAAGAATACCCACAGCTCGCAGACGGTATCGAAGTGACCGAAGAGGTATTTGAATCCCCTTACAACATCGCATTTGAGCAAGCCGAAAACCGTATGCATACGATTAAAGCCGTTCTGGTCTCGGCGCTTGGTAATATCTAATGTATGACATTAGCAGCGTGGGCTACTAATACAGTCAAATCACTTTAAAATCGATACAGTCCGACTGGGATGAATATTGCGGCGCCCCAGTGTTAGAAGCACGCAAGGAAAATTTATACTAGTCGCACGTGGCTATTAATGTATCAATTTTACTTAGGAAAATATCATGAGGTTACTAATTGCCTTAGGTGGTAATGCTTTATTAAAACGTGGAGAGCCACTATCTGCTCAAAACCAACGCCAAAATATCAAGACGGCCGTTGAACAAATCAGTAAGGTCACGGAGGGTAACGAGTTAGTTATTGCTCACGGTAATGGCCCGCAAGTCGGTTTGCTTGCGTTGCAAGGAGCGGCTTACACCGAAGTCGATACTTATCCATTAGACGTTTTGGGCGCAGAAACGGAAGGTATGATTGGCTACATCATCGAGCAAGAGCTTGGGAATGTCCTGCCGAGAGACTCATCCATTGCTACCCTACTCACTCAAGTAGAAGTCGACCGTAAAGACCCTGCTTTTAATAATCCAACCAAGCCTATTGGCCCTGTATACTCAAAAGAGGAAGCAGAAAAGCTAAGTGCGCAAAAAGGCTGGGTTGTTAAAGCCGATGGTCAATACTTTAGGCGAGTGGTTGCAAGCCCTAAGCCCAAAAGGATATTTGAGATAAAACCCATACAGTGGCTCCTTGAAAAAGGCGCGATTGTTATCTGTGCAGGTGGAGGTGGTATCCCAACGGCATTTGATGAAGACGGCTTTTTACAAGGGGTCGAGGCAGTAATCGATAAAGATTTGTGCGCCTCGTTACTTGCCCGTAGCCTTGAATGTGAGTTATTGGTGATTGCCACGGATGTGGCGTATGTTTATACAGACTTTGGAACTGACAAACAACGAGGCATCTTGCAGGCGCACCCAGACGCTTTAAGTGAGCTTGATCTTCCTGCGGGCTCTATAGGACCAAAAGTTGCAGCGGCTTGCGAGTTTGCACGTGCGACTGGAAACACCGCCATCATCGGCTCACTGACCAATATTGGTCAGACACTTGAAGGAGGTGGTGGTACTCGTGTCTCAACGGAGTACGAAGGCCTCACGTATGCCGCTGTCTCTCCGAAAAACACAGAGTAATTCTTCGATTTAATTCATGTTCTCACGATATAAAATATCTTTTGAGTCGCTCCTGAAATAATTGGCTTAGCAGTCTATTTTGAGTGGTCTATTGTTATGTCTCAGGGGTGCAAGTAATTGGTCTCATTAGAGTGTAGTCTCATCAAACCTATTGAACACGAGCGACATTAGATAATGTGGTTTGAATAGCTATAGCACTTGGTATGGTAAATCATTTTGCTAACTTATTTAAGAGTGTGCCTGCCAATATTAAAATTGTAGATTGCTAAGAAGACATAATTTCTGCTAGCTAGTTCGGCATACACATCGTATATAACTGATTGCGGTGCATGCCATCACTGATACACTAAACGATCTAAACCTTTGGAGGTTTACCATGCAATTCAATAAATCCTTAATGACCGCTACATTAGTTACTATCTGCGGTTTCGCTGCTATGTCTAGTGTCAATGCTGCTCCCAGTGCTGCTCCCAATCCTGCTATTAGTAGTTTTAACGTAAACCTCACAGTAAATCCTATCTGTACCGTAAAAGCCTCACCTGCAGATGTTGAGCTTGGAAATATTGACGCAGGACAAGCTACATCAACTGTGACTTCACAAACTGCTCTCGTCTTAAACTGCTCTACAGGTGCCATTGCTAATATTGGCTTAACGCCAGCATCAACCAGTAGCGCAGACGGTACGGGTAATTTGTTAGGTGGCGCAGGTGATCTTGAAACGATTGCCTATAAATTGACTTCCATTTCAGCTGAAGGCACTGCCTGGGGCGATGAGGGTAATACGGTCGCCACCGCAGCTGCTCTTAAGTACGCTACCGATATCTCAACTGCCATATTCGTCACAGTAACGGATAACGCTGACGTTACACCTGGCGCTTATACTGATATTGTTAAAGTTTCTGTAGCTTACTAGCCAGCCATGTTAAATCTCTGGTTACACCGTGTTGCAAAATATAGTGTGTTATCAAGCTTGCTGCTGTGTAGCAATTGGGTGATGGCGAGTGGGCTTCAAGTTTCTCCCATCTCGTTGAGCCTACAAGCTCGAGAAAATGCCAGTGGTCTGACCCTAAGTAATACCGGTGACAATGTGGTACATGCGCAAGTGCGTGTCTACCACTGGTCACAGGATGAAACAGGCGATCAGCTCACACTATCACGAGGATTATTGGCCAGTCCGCCAATGATTGAGCTCAACCCAAGCGACAAGCAATTAGTCCGAATTATCCGTGCTACAGCACCGCCGCAAGGCATTGGCGCTGTGGAAGATAGCTACCGGATTTTGGTTAATGAGCTACCGATCAAATCCCCTGACCAAAAGAGTGGCTTGCAGTTTGCATTGAGCTACTCCCTACCCGTATTTGTACAGCCCGCTGGTGTTGTGAAAACTAGTCCAAAGTTGCAATGGAGCACATACCTGCAGCCAGACGGCAAGCAGATAAAATTACGTGTCCACAATAGCGGTAATGGTCATGCTCAATTGGCAAGCCTAAGCTTTATAAATGCTGCTGGTACTAGCATTAATGTCCATAAAGGTTTGCTGGGTTATGTTTTACCAGGCGCTACCATGTACTGGACACTGAAAACACCACCCTCGGCACTAACGACAGGTGGAAAATTCAAGGCAATGATCAATGGAACTGAGACGACACAAGACGTTACGCTGGACAACTCCGATCGCTAGAATAGCCTTATTGCAAACCTTAATGATACCTATCAGCCATGCCATCGAACCAAACGATATCACGGCGAGCTCTACAGATCTTACCAACGACAGTCTCGCACAGCTTGATTTAAACCGTGGCAATCGTAACGAAAATGACCATCCAGACAAGCTTGATCTCTATTTAGAGGTTAGGCTTAACGGCGCAGACAGGGGCTTAGCCTCCTTCGAATACTATAATGACCAATTATGGGCCAGTATCAATGTATTGCAGCAACTCGGCTTTATATTGCCGCCCGATACCATCGAACCGATACCGCTAACTACCTTATCTGACATCAAGATTGATTATGATGCACGCCAGCAAACGGTCAACCTTATTGCACCACTAAGCATACTTAACCTTGCTACGACCGTCGTTAATACCCGCAATAGCAGACGCCCTCAACCGACCGCCTCGCCTGGTTTTCTATTAAATTACAACCTCTATGGTACACAAACTGAAAACAACGCGACCAGCTTAAGTGCTTATACAGAACTGCGCGCGTTTAATGACTTCGGTGTATTAAGCTCTACTGCCCTGACAACTGGCAATCGCTTTGCTGGTAGCGATACTAATAGCAATGATTGGGACAGCCGCACGGTGCGATTGGATAGCAGTTGGAGCAAATCATTCCCTGATAAGCTAGTTACCGTCAGTGCTGGTGACTTACTCACAGGCACACTATCATGGACAAGGTCGACACGCTTAGGTGGACTGCAATTTGGTACTAATTTTGACCTGCAGCCCTATATGACCACCACGCCTTTGCCATCGTTTTTTGGTTCTGCCACCCTGCCCTCAACGGTAGAGCTGTATATTAATGGTCTGAAGCAATACGGCGGTGACGTACCTGCTGGTCCTTTTGAGCTTAATACATCGCCCAGCTTTAGCGGTGCGGGCAATGCTCAGCTCGTATTGACCGATGCTCTAGGACAAAATACTACGCTTAATTTTTCGCTTTATGATGCCCATCGTTTGCTGCAGCCAGGGCTGTCCGATTGGTCGGTAGAGCTCGGTACCGTACGCCAAAACTATGGACTCAAATCTTTTGATTACGGCAGCGATATCGCCGGCTTTGGCACTTGGCGTTATGGGGTCAGTGATCGCTTTACCGCAGAGACCCATGCTGAAGTGACTGAAGGGCTTAGTAATGCTGGTGTCGGTGGCACTTGGTTATTGGGCAGTAGAGGCGGCGTCTTATTTGCCTCAATAGCGGGTAGCGACAGCCAAAGTAAAAGTGGATCGCAATACAGTGCAAATTACTCTTGGAATAACAGTCGCTTCCATATTGGTCTCAATGCCACCGGTACTCAAGGTGACTACCGTGACGTCGCCACACGCTACGGAGATGCTCCCAACCGCCGAAGTGAACAACTCTCAACAGGTTATAACACCCAATCTCTGGGTAGTTTTGATCTCAGTTATAATCAAGTCGCTTTTGCGCAGCAAGAGATTTCACAGTTTGCCAGCGCCTCTTGGCGAAAGTCCTTTGGGCGAAGTCTCAGCCTGAACGCTAACTACAATCATGATATCCATAATTCTGATAATAATAGCGTCTCTTTTGGGGCATCGCTATTCTTAGATCATAATATCTCGCTGAACAGTAGTGTGCAGAGCACCAACGAGCGTCATTCCTTGGTAACAGATGTATCACAATCAACACCAAATGCGGGCGGCATAGGCTGGCGCGCACAAGCAAGGCACAGTACAAGTAATAACAGTAGGGATAATAAAGGCAGTACCGATGGTTTAGCCGAATTGAATTATCTTGGTCCATACGGACAACTACAAGCTGGTATCAGTAGTAACAATGATAATTATTCTACTTATGCTAGCGGTACAGGCGCGCTGGTAATGATGGGCGGAGGCTTATTTGCCGCCCGCCAAATCAATGATGGTTTTGCTGTGGTCGCAACTGATGGTATCGCCGATGTACCAGTACTGCTGCAAAACAATGTTATTGGCAGCACTAATAATCGTGGCTTATTACTGATATCACCGCTGAACGCTTACCAAGAGAATAAGATAGCTATTGATCCCATGGATTTGCCTGCCGACCTGCGTATTGACAAGGTAAATATTAAAGCCACGCCGACTGATCGCGCAGGGGTATTAGTAAGCTTTGGCATCACAACGGTGCGCTCGGCATCTGTTATCCTCACAGACAGCGATAACCAGCCATTACCAATTGGCAGTCAAGTACAGTTACTCACGAATAAGGACGCGCCTTCGGCCATTGTTGGATTTGACGGCGAAGTTTATTTGGATACATTAGATGAGCACAACGTCCTCACAGTGATGACGCCCTCTAATGATAATTGTACGGTCAGCTTTGATTATCATAAACAGGGCGATGATATTCCACTAATCGGTCCTCTCATCTGTCAAAAGGTAGAATAATAATGAAGCTACTTCGGTGGTATTACAGTCCAATTTTGATGTTAGGCGCATTTTGGTTACCCCTAAGCAATACACAAGCAGCCGAGCCTAATTGCACGGCAATTGTGAACGCTAATGGAATAGTAAACCTAGACATCATTACTCCCGCTAATGCAAAAACTGCCAGTATCACTGTTCCCTTAAACTATACCTGTACTAATAGAGAAATAACTACAAGATATATATCGGTTTGCCTAGCAGTCAATAGTGGCGACCCTACTACACCCAACTTCCCCCCGCGCTATATGAAGAATACTAGTGATACTACGGAAAAATTGGCATTCACCATGACTTTACCAGGAAATGAGCTTTGGGGATCTCGTAATGCAGATGGCTCAGAGTTCAATTCAGGTCACCGTCAAACAAGCGGACGAGGAACTTTTTCAGGTAGCGTCCCAATTACGGTAAAATTACAATCCGTTAACGAAAACCTCTTTGCTACTCCAGGAGAATACAGTCTTAATTTTAATGGTGCGCATACTTTTTTGACGACCGAAGACCGCTTATTTCAAGTTTCCTCTGATTGCTCAGGAGTAGATCAGCAAAATCAGCGATTCCCATTTATGGTAAAGGCGACTGTCATCCCAAGCTGTTCAGTTACCTCTACCTCTGATGTCAATTTAGGTTCACATTCTGCAAATGAAAAGAATTTTACTGCTCAAAACAGCAGTGCTATCAATGTAACCTGCACAAAAGGTACACCCTATACGATTGGCTTAACACCATCTAATGGCAATCAAACTGGTTTAGGGGAGATGACTGGTACTAGCGGCAATACTGATAAGATAAATTATCAACTATACTCAACTCCTGGTATTGAAAATAAATGGGGAAATACTGCCACCTCGAATAATGTAGGGAACGGCGTAGTAGGTACTGGCGATGGAAACTCTCAACTAAAGACTGTCTATGTTACTGTTCCCAGTGCCGATTTTAAACCTGATAAATATACTGACATCGTGGGTATTCAAGTGAATTATTGATAACTGACCTATATTACCGATTTCATGAGTCTAAACTAAAAATCATTTAACCAAAATCCTGATGAAACATCGTTAAAGCAGTAGGCAAGCTGTCAACTAACAAAACAAATGACGTTGATAATTTGTCATATCTAGTGCCATAAGCGTTTAAAATTCATATGATGTCATTCTAGTATTTTCTCTATACAATCGTTTTATCATCGTTCAGCAAACATACCATGAACAAGTTGAATATAAAATTTACACTTAACTCCAAAAAATCAAAATAATCACTATCACGATTTAATAATGAACAGCCCCTAAACCTTTTTAATAGAGAGTATTCAATTAAATGATAGAGCTTCTAAGCGATCCTTCGATATGGCTTGGTTTCTTCACACTTGTTAGTCTTGAGATTATCTTGGGTATTGATAATCTCGTTTTCATTGCCATTCTCGCTAATAAACTTCCCCCGCATCAACGCAGTAAAGCGCGCAATCTGGGTCTTGGGCTCGCGCTCATTATGCGCTTAGGCCTGCTGTTTGTGATGTCATGGCTCATAACTTTGACCGAACCTGTAGTGAGTTATGGCGCGTTTGATTTATCGGTCAGAGATTTGATCTTAATTGTCGGCGGCTTCTTTTTATTACTCAAAGCCACGCTTGAGCTACATGAACGCCTAGAAGGTAAGCTTGAGACCAATAACAATAGCAAAGTCTACGCAGGCTTTGCCGCTGTCGTTGCCCAAATCGTTATCCTAGATGCCGTATTCTCGTTTGATGCGGTCATCACGGCAGTCGGCATGGTCAAGCATTTAGAAGTGATGATGGCCGCGGTTATTGTGGCGATGGCGGTAATGGTTTTGGCAGCCAAAACCTTAACAGATTTTGTCGGTAAGCACCCGACTGTCGTTATCTTATGCTTAAGCTTCTTACTTATGATCGGCTTTAGCTTGATCGTTGAAGGTTTAGGCTTTCATATTCCAAAAGGCTACTTATATGCCGCCATTGGTTTCTCTATTATTATTGAAGCCTTTAATCAATTCATGCAGCGTAACCGTACGAAATATGAAAGCGCCATTCCGCTACGCGACCGAACCGCAGATAACATCTTAAGACTGATGGGCGGCAAAACCGCTAACCATGAGGAAGAGTCACTCACAGAAGACGATATCTCAGTACAGACCATCCCTTTTGCAGAAGAAGAGCGCTACATGATTAGTGGGGTGCTGGCGCTTGGTGAACGTGATGTTGAAACCATCATGACGCCGCGCTCAGAGATATCTTGGGTGAATATCGAAGGCAGTCTAGACGAGATTCGCGAGCAAGTATTATCCACGCCGCACAGCTTATTACCTATTTGCCAAGGGCATTTAAACAAGGTGCTCGGCGTCGTACGGGCCAAAGATATCTTGGCGGCACTCGACAAACAACCTGACGATATTCATCTGGCTCTAGCACCTTTACTCAGCAAGCAGCAGCCCGTTTTTGTCTCTGACACCATTGATAATTTACGTCTTATCAATTTGCTCAAGAATGCCAAAGGTAACTTGGCAATCGTAGTCGATGAGTATGGGCAAGTGGCAGGACTGGTGACGCCTTTAGATTTATTTGAAGCGATTGCTGGGGAATTCCCTGATGAAGATGAGACGTTAGTGATTTTCAAACAAGAAGATCACTGGATAGCTGAGGGCACTATTAGCTTGGATCAGTTGCGCCTTGAACTAAACGAGCCAAACCTATTAGCAGATGCCGAGCAGCTGACCATCGGTGGCTATATCAATTTTAAACTCGATGGCATTGCGCAAGTGAATGAGCACGTCAGCAGCGAAGGTTATACCTTTACTGTGTTAGAGACGCTGTCCGCAAGAATTCTTTTGGTCAAAATTGAAAAAGAGCTCAGTTAATAACATTGTCAATAATAGTCATGACTTATATGGCTAGTGCTAAGCGTGCTAGCTATAACCTTAAAGACTTCCCTTCCATTTTATTAACTTCCGGCAAAACACATTGCTAGCCTATAGCAATATCCTCACTCTAAAAAATATCTAAACAATGCCTTAAAAACTAAGGCTTTCTGCTCATCTTACATTTTAACACTGCCCATCTTTATACTTTCTTTATATCCCACCGCGTTATCTTGACAACACTTTTATACCCCTCTCGGCATACTGTTGCTATTAATAAGTAAGCAATAAAGAAGTAATAAAAGATCAGTCTAACCATCGCTGATCTTCATGGTTCATTGTGCGTTTTTGGAGAGTGTCATGGAAGTTTTTGCAGGGTTTCTAGCCCTCGGTTTATTCATCTATTTGTTATATGTACTGATTAAACCGGAGGCATTTTAATGACAATATATGCGCTATCACAGCTGGTTATTTATCTAATCGTTCTATTTACTTTAGGGTATTTTCTATCAGGTTACCTGCTACAAAGGATGCAAGCCCCTGTCTCTCGGCTTGAATCCCGTATTTTTACGACGCTAGGTATGATCGGTCAAGATACCAAAGGCAACCCTGCTTTTGGTATGAATTGGAAGCAGTACGCTGGCGCCATTGTGCTATTTAACCTCATTGGATTGTTGGGGTTATTTGTGTTGCAACTGGTGCAAGGACACTTGCCGCTAAACCCTGCCAATATGTCAGGCGTCACGTGGGACTTGGCGATGAATACCGCCATTAGTTTTATTACCAATACCAATTGGCAAGCTTACGGCGGCGAAAGTAGCATGAGCTACCTAACCCAAATGATGGGCATGTCGTTGCAAAATTTCTTATCAGCCGCAACCGGTATCGTGGTGGCTTTTGCCTTAATGCGTGGTCTGGTATTTAAAAAGAGTGCGCACCTGGGTAATGCTTGGATAGATTTGTGGCGCTGTAATCTTTATATTTTGTTGCCGATAGCAGCAATTATAGCCGTGCTGTTAATGAGCCAAGGCGTGATACAAACGCTATCCATGTATACCGAGGTGCAGACCTTACAAGGTGAGTCGCAAACGATTGCTTTGGGCCCTGTTGCCTCGCAAGAAGCGATTAAGATACTCGGCACCAACGGCGGTGGCTTTTTTAATGCCAACTCTGCCCACCCGTTTGAGAATCCCACGCCCTTTTCTAATTTTATCCAAATGTTGGCTATTTTCCTTATCCCAACGTCGCTTTGTTTTTGTCTTGGTAAAATAAGCGGCAACCTAAAGCAAGGTATCGCTATCTTAAGTGCTATGACGGTCTTGTTTATAGCGATGTATTCTTTGACCGTCAGCAGCGAGCTTGCCGGCAACCCTTGGTTAACGTCACAAGTTCAAGGCCTTACCGATGCTAGTGTGAGCGGCAACATGGAGGGCAAAGAAGTGCGTTTCGGCATTGTTGCCACGTCACTGTTTGCCACGATTACCACTGCCGCTTCGTGCGGAGCCGTCAACGCCATGCATGATTCATTTACGCCCCTCGGTGGACTGAGCACTATGTTGCAGATGCAATTGGGCGAAGTGGTCTTCGGCGGTGTGGGTGCAGGTCTCTACGGTATGCTGCTATTTGCCATCTTGGCGGTATTTATATCGGGGCTGATGATTGGGCGTACTCCCGAATATCTTGGCAAAAAAATCGAACCGTTTGAGATGAAAATGGTGGTTTTGGGCTTATTGGCCGCGCCAACGATGGTGCTAGTAGGCACGGCTATTAGCGTGATGACGACCAGTGGGCAAGCCGGTATCTTCAATCCTGGTGCTCATGGTTTTAGTGAAGTACTCTATGCCTTTAGCTCGGCGGCCAACAATAATGGCTCTGCCTTTGCAGGCTTGGGTGCCAACTCTGTGTTTTATAACTCTATGCTTGGGCTGGCGATGTTGGTTGGTCGCTTTGGCGTCATTATTCCGGTGTTGGCTTTAGCAGGATCGTTGGCCAAGAAACCCAGATTAGAGGTTAATAGCGGCACCTTGCCAACCACCACCCCATTATTTGTCGGGCTTTTGGTCGGCACAGTATTGATGATTGGCGCTCTGACTTTTGTCCCTGCTTTAGCTCTCGGACCCATCATAGAGCAGATTTGGATGTTGGGAGGCTAGCCGATTAAGTATAGGCAAGCATTAGACGAGTCGTTATTTAATTAGTTAGTTGGTTAACTTATTACTAATAACGTGACTCGCTACCCAATAGTGAATCGACCCATTTTATGATTACGTGAGGAATACAAAACATGAGCGTTTTATCAGACACTAATACACAGGCTGAAAATTTGCAGTCGCAGCAAGACCCCAATCATTCAAACTTACCTGAAACACCAGCACAAGGCCTCCTTGATCCTGCTTTGATCAAGCCCGCCCTAAAAGACGCTTTACTTAAGCTTGATCCAAGAGTGCAATGGCGCAATCCGGTGATGTTTGTGGTTTATATTGGCTCGCTACTGACCAGTATCTTAGCCATTACGATGTTGATTCAAGGGCAATCTGGTATTGTTTTCACCCTATCCATTACCTTTTGGCTGTGGTTTACCCTACTGTTTGCAAACTTTGCAGAAGCACTAGCCGAAGGGCGTAGTAAAGCCCAAGCTGCCAGTCTCAAACAGGCACGTCAAGACGTGCAAGCTCGCAGGCTTGCGGGCATTGACAGGCATTCTGTACCTACCATGATTCAGGCAACTGAACTTAAGCAAGATGATATCGTTCTGGTCAATGCAGGCGAGATCATTCCTGCTGATGGTGAAGTCATAGAAGGTCTAGCATCCGTTGACGAATCCGCAATCACCGGCGAGTCTGCACCCGTCATTCGTGAAAGTGGTGGTGATTTCAATGCGGTGACAGGTGGCACTAAGGTGTTATCTGACTGGTTGATGATACGTATTACCCAAGCCCCTGGACAAGGATTTTTGGATCGTATGATTGCCTTGGTAGAAGGCGCCAAACGCACTAAGACACCAAATGAGATAGCGTTGACCATTTTGTTGGTGGCGTTAACCCTGATATTTTTGCTGGTATGTGTGACCTTATTGCCTTTTTCACAGTTTGCTGTGCTGTCTTCGGGCAATGGCGAGCCGATATCGATTGTGGTCTTAGTGGCGCTGTTGGTCTGCTTGATACCGACGACGATTGGTGGTTTGTTATCAGCGATTGGCGTGGCAGGCATGAGCCGGATGATGCAGGCCAATGTCATCGCGACCTCTGGACGCGCGGTAGAAGCGGCAGGCGACGTTGATGTTTTGCTACTAGATAAGACCGGCACGATTACCTATGGCAATCGACAAGCGTCGCAATTTATACCAGCGCACGGGGTGACAGAAAGTCAGCTTGCGGAAGTGGCACTAATCAGCTCATTAACTGATGAGACACCAGAAGGTCGCAGTATCGTCAAGCTTGCCCAACGCCGATTTGATATTGATGAAAATACATGGAAAGAAAAGCCGTTTGACACCATCGAATTTACCGCGCAAACGCGTATGAGTGGCACAGATATCGAGCAGCGCCATATCCGTAAAGGGGCGTTTGATGCCATCGTAAAATGGGTAGAAGCACAAGGCGGTACCTTACCTACTAATCTACAGCAACAAGTAGAAGAAGTCGCGCGCCGTGGTAGTACGCCGCTACTGGTCGCCGATAGTCAGCAGTTGCTTGGCGTCATCGAGCTCAAAGATGTGGTCAAAGCCGGCATAAAAGAGCGCTTTGCCGAGCTGCGCAAGATGGGCATTACCACCGTGATGATTACGGGCGATAACCCTCTGACAGCGGCGGCCATTGCTGCTGAAGCGGGCGTCGATGACTTTATGGCGGAGGCAACCCCCGAGCAAAAGCTTGAGCGAATACGCAGCTATCAACGTCAAGGTAAGCTAGTCGCTATGACCGGCGATGGCACCAATGATGCACCGGCACTGGCGCAAGCGGATGTGGCTGTTGCTATGAATAGTGGCACTCAAGCAGCTAAAGAAGCGGCCAACATGGTCGACTTGGACTCAAATCCGACCAAGCTGATTGAAGTGGTGCAAACCGGTAAGCAGATGCTCATGACTCGCGGCGCACTAACGACATTTAGCTTGGCAAATGATATCGCCAAATACTTTGCCATTATTCCAGCCGCCTTTGCCAGCACCTACCCTGCGCTTGGGGTATTGGACATTATGCAACTAGGCAGTCCTCAAAGCGCGATTTTATCGGCTATTATTTTTAATGCGTTGATTATTGTGTTTCTGATTCCACTGGCGCTGCGCGGCGTGACTTATAGACCTGATTCTGCCATCAATCTATTACGGCGCAACTTGCTGATATACGGCTTGGGCGGGTTGGTGCTTCCCTTTGTCGGTATTAAAGTAATCGATATGCTCATTAATGCCTTGCACTTGGTATAACCAACGATACGGATGACGACTATGCAACCTAATAAATCTACGCAACTTGATATTTCTGTGCAATCTAGTAAGTCTATAGAATCTGTTCCTGTTGACTCTAAATACCACCAAGCGGATGAAAATACTCTTTCTAAATTGGACAATTCTGTATTGGACAATAGTGCTACTCGTATGCCGATGCTCAAACCCGCTTTCTCATTATTTATAGCCTTGGCAATTATTTTAGGGTTATGCTATCCCTTATTGATGACCGGCGTTGCCCAAGTGACCATGGCGGATAAAGCCAATGGCAGCTTGATAGAACATAATGGCAGTTTGGTGGGCTCTGCGCTTATCGGTCAGCGCTTTGATCAGCTAGAATACCTATGGACGCGCCCATCAGCAGCGGGAGACGGTTATGATGCCGCGCAATCTTCGGGGAGTAATTTGGGGCCTCTAAATCCTGAATTAGTGACTGGTGTGGAGGCACAAGTACAAAGACTAAAAGCCGCTGATCCACAAAACACCGCGCCTATCCCTCTTGATTTGGTCACGATGTCAGGCAGTGGTTTAGACCCGCACATCTCACCAGCGGCAGCCGAGTGGCAAGTCAACAGAGTGGCGCGTATTCGTGGCATCAGTGCTGAACAAGTCCAAACCGCCATCGATGAGCATACAGAAGCGCGACAATTCAATCTGTTCGGCGAACCGCGCGTGAATGTATTGGCAGTCAACTTAGCCTTAGATGACATGGCAGTCGTTAAATGAGTCAACCCATTAATCAGCAGTGAGCATCAGCATGAGTGAGCAGCGCCCCAATCCAGAGGATTTACTGCAGCAAATAAAACAGCAAGAAAATACGCGCAGCAGAGGTAAACTAAAAATCTTTTTTGGGTCATCAGCAGGCGTTGGCAAGACTTATGACATGCTCTCTGCCGCCCATCGAGATCAAGCACATGGACTGGATGTCTTAGTCGGCATCGTAGAAACTCATGGCCGCAGTGAAACGGCAGCATTGTTAGATGGATTGACAATACTGCCGTTACGTCAGGTTGAGTATCGAGAGCAAACCTTGGCGGAGTTTGATATTGATGGGGCTTTGGCGCGGCATCCAGATATTTTATTGGTTGATGAGCTGGCGCATAGCAATATCCCAGGCTCCAGGCACCCAAAACGCTGGCATGACGTTGAGGAGTTATTAAAGGCAGGCATCAGCGTCTATACCACGGTTAATGTTCAGCATTTAGAAAGCCTGAATGATGTGGTGAATCAAATCACAGGGGTTGTGGTACAAGAAACCATCCCCGATTGGTTCTTTGATCAGGCCAATGAGGTGGTATTGGTCGACCTGCCAGCCGATGAGCTATTATCGCGACTGCATGATGGCAAAGTCTATATTCCCAGTCAAGCCAAGCACGCGATAGAAAACTTCTTTCGAAAGGGCAATCTGATTGCTCTGCGCGAGCTGGCATTACGCCGCACTGCCGACCTAGTCGATGCCGATATGCGAGATTATCGCAATCAATCGCGTATTTCATCCATCTGGAATACCACCGATCAGTTATTAGTGGGTATCAGTACGCGCGCCCATAGCGAGCGCCTTATCCGTCATGCCGCACGACTTGCCAGCAGTTTACACTCGCAGTGGTATGTCATCTATGTCGAGACACCACGAAATGCCTATAAACTGTCAAAAAACAAGCAAAGCATTTTAGAAGCATTACGCTTAGCAGATGAGTTGGGCGCCAAGACAGAAATTATAAATGCTATTAGCGTCGCTGAAGGCTTGGTCAGTTACGCCCATCAATTTAATATTGGACGTATTATTATCGGGCAGAATCACTCTAAATCGTATTATGATCGATCATTGGTCAAGCAAATCTCACAGCAGGATATGAATTTAGATTTGATACTCGTCAATCAAGCCAAAAAGACAAAAAATCTCAGTAGCAAACGACAACGGCCTACTTGGGATATGACTGCCCTAGCCTCTAAAGACAATCGCATTGGTTATCTGATGGCCGTTTTAGGTTGTACGCTCGTTACCGTCAGCCTAGTTGCTTTGACTCGCTGGTTCGATTTAGCCAATGTGGTGATGCTGTATTTGTTGGTCATTGTGTTCATTTCGGTTCGCTTTGGACGCGCCCCTGGTATCTTTGCGGCGCTCTTAAGTGTCATCAGCTTTGACTTGTTTTTTGTGGAGCCTAAGCTTTCTTTTAGCGTCAGCGATGTGCAGTACTTAGTCACGTTTGCGGTGATGATTGTCGTCTCACTGATTATCAATAACTTAGCGGTTGGACTGCGCTTTCAGGCGCAAAATGCCCGTAGACGTGAGCAACAAGCGATCTCTATGAGTCATTTGGCACAAAGCCTCAGTGCGGCGCGCAAAAATGAAGAGATCATCAACCAAGCTATTATTTGGCTGACCAAGCATATCGCTAGTAAAGCGCTTATGGCGATGCCCAATGCTGACGGTAAATTGACTGTCGTCTCAGAATCGAGTATTCCTTCAGAGTTCAATTGGAATGTGACCCAATGGGTGTTTGATCATAAGGAAAGCGCGGGTCTAGCGACGCATACGCTGGCCGCCAATCCTATGCACTATCGGGCGCTTGCGACTTCAAGTCAGGTACTGGCAGTATTGGCACTGATGCCAACCGATATTGATAACTTTAATCAACCAGAACAACAACGTACCCTCGATGTCGCGATTGCCCAAATCACTTTGGCGTTAGAGCGCGTCTATTACGCCAAAATCGCACAAAATGCCCTTATCAAAGTAGAGTCAGAACGCCTGCGCGGCTCGCTATTATCCGCGTTGTCTCACGATATTCGGACTCCGATTACCGTGCTATCAGGTTTGGCCGCTTGTCTTGCCAGCCAAAACCTAGCGCCTGCTGAACAAAAGCAGCTTGCTATCGATATTGAACAGCAAGCCAACGTCATTCAGCGTTTGGTCATCAATATCTTAGATTATGTAGCGCTGCAATCCGGCGGTATGAAACTCAATAAGCAATGGGTAAGCTTAGAAGAGATTATCGGTAGTAATATACGCCAACTTGAACCGTATCTACAAAATCGGCAAGTCAAAATAGACGTGGCCAGTGCAGTCGATTTTATCTATACCGATGAATTAATCTTGGCGCGGATTTTAAATAATCTGCTGACCAATGCCATTAACTACACTCCAGACAACGCAGCTATCACTATTCAAGCGACACTCACTAATCAGCACACTGCTCAAAATTTGCAAAATAATAATCCCGTGCAAAACAATAAAATCGTGCAAAGCTACCAAATAACAGTGACAGATAACGGTCAAGGGCTGCCAATAGGGATGGAAGCGCAAATATTTGAACGTTTTACCCGCGGTGATAGTGAAAGTAATACCACAGGATTGGGATTAGGACTGGCGCTCAGTAGAGATCTAGTCAAGCACTTAGGCGGCACGCTAAACGCGAGCAATATACAACCGCACGGCGCGCAATTTGTTATAGTGCTACCGTGGCAGCCTTTAGAAAATCTATATATGTTTGATGATAAATTCACATCAAGCATGACTCATACAGATGAAAGCATAGATGCAAGCATAACTACCAGTTCAGAAAACTCATAAAACAAGTCTATTCAACAATGTTAGAAACTTGGGCACAATTATTATTTCATTACCTCATTACTGCCTCAAGCTTCCCCTATAAGTAGCAAATCCCTACTATGAAAACCATCTTAATCATTGAAGACGAAGCCCATATCGCAAGATTTATCAAATCAGCCATGGAACAAGAAGGCTACCAAGTCTACGCTGCCGATAGCTCGCAACGCGGGTTGATTGAAGCCGCCTCTCGCCGTCCAGACTTATTGATATTAGACTTAGGTCTCCCAGATGCGGATGGTTGTGATGTCATCTCAGATATTAGGGCTTGGTCATCGTTGCCCATTTTAGTACTGTCGGCTCGCAGTGATGAGCAAGATAAGATTAGAGCTTTAAATTTGGGCGCCGATGATTATTTGGTAAAACCCTTTAGCATGGGCGAGCTAATCGCTAGAGTCAACGCCCAAATGCGGCGCTGGCAAGCCAGTTATGAAGCGCCGGTTGTATTAGCATTAGGCAATGTCACTATTGATTTGGCACAACGGCAAGTTAAGAAAAACGGTACAGATATTCATTTAACGCCGATTGAATATCGCTTACTGACTGTACTGATTAAAAACGCTGAAAAGGTCATGACGCATCAGCAACTGCTAAACGACGTCTGGGGTAAAGGTCACAACCATCAAGAGCATTATGTACGCATATTTATGTCAAATTTACGCCAAAAGCTAGAGGACAACCCTTCAAGACCTAGTTATTTCTTCACTGAGATTGGCGTTGGCTATAAGCTGCATATTCCTAAAAGCTAATTTGGATTACAGCGACACAAGACAAGAGCTGTGCTCGTAGTGGGAGTAGAATTCAAAATAATTTGGGCTATAAAAAGCCAAAACAGATGTGATTTGACTTGTACCATTAAGCTGCGTAACTAAAACCTCCCAAGCTTGTTTGTACGGATTTGACATTGACAGTATAAGTCACTTTTTAACCAGACACAGATGGTGCATAGAAAACCATAAAAACCATCATGGTGCGAAAAAAGTGCAATATCTCCTAAAAAGACCGATATTGGTGCGTTTATTTTGTATTTTGGAATGGCATAAATATTGAAGTATTAATAGCAGTTAGGAATGGTTTGTTAACTCGGCCTGCCAAGCTGCTACTTTATCTTTTTGGAGAAATACATGTCTTTATTGCCAACGCTTATCACTGCTACTCCTATAAGTACAAATTATCGTATCGACTCAAAACTCACATCACGTTTGTCTCTACTAGCAGTAGCTGTCGTAGGTAGCTTAAGCCTTATAGGTTGTCAGAAACCTGCGGAAACTAGTGCTGAAACCAATTCTACAGCCACAAAAACTGAAACGGCCGAGACCGCTACTACCCCTGCGGCAGATGGTGACACCATCAAAGTAGGCATCTTGCATTCTTTATCTGGAACGATGGCCATCTCTGAAACATCATTAAAAGATACTGCTCTCATGACCATTGATGAAATTAATGCCAATGGTGGTGTGTTGGGTAAGCAGCTAGAGCCAATCGTCGTAGATCCCGCTTCTGATTGGCCGTTATTCGCTGAAAAAGCACGTCAGCTGTTAACTCAAGACAAAGTGGATGTCATATTTGGAGGTTGGACATCGGTGTCACGTAAGTCCGTGCTGCCTGTCGTTGAAGAGCTAAATGGCCTTATGTTCTACCCCGTGCAGTACGAGGGTCAAGAGCAGTCAAAAAATATTTTCTACACTGGGGCGGCACCTAACCAACAAGCTATTCCTGCCGTTGAATACTTAATGAGTCCAGAGGGCGGTAGTGCAGAACGCTTTGTCTTACTTGGCACAGATTATGTCTATCCTCGGACTACTAACCAGATACTGCGTGCTTTCTTGAAGTCTAAAGGCGTCGCTGAAAAAGACATCATGGAAGAGTATACCCCTTTCGGTTTTAGCAACTATCAGACCATCGTTGGCAATATTAAAAGCTTCTCTACTGGTAAAAAGACGGCGGTTATCTCTACCATTAATGGGGATTCAAACGTACCCTTTTATCGTGAGCTTGCCAACCAAGGTATTAAAGCCTCTGATATCCCAGTCATGGCATTCTCAGTAGGAGAAGAAGAGCTTCGCGGTATCGATACCAGCTTATTGCAAGGGCATTTGGCGTCATGGAACTACTTTATGTCGGTTAAAAATCCTGTCAATAGCGGCTTCACCAAAAAGTATAAGAAATATGCGCTAGATCATAAGCTACCGAATGCTGAAAAGGTCGTGACCAATGATCCTATGGAAGCCACCTACGTAGGTATCAATATGTGGAAACAAGCAGTCGAAAAAGCAGGTACCACTAATGTCGATAAAGTGCGTATCAGTATGGGAGGTCAGACTTTTGACGCGCCATCAGGGTATACATTGAAAATGGATGAGGAAAACCATCATTTATGGAAGCCTGTCATGATCGGTCAAATCCGTGCCGATGGTCAGTTCGATGTGATCAGCAAAACGCCAAAAGTCATTCGTGCTGAGCCATGGAGTCAGTACATTCCTAAATAAGGTTATGGTCACCCAAGCCTTAGTCCCTAATCCTTAGCCCCTTAATGGTATCAATACCAGCAACCCTTTAGCTCCTCTACTGATAAAACAGTTTTCAGTAGAGGTTAGAGGAGTGTTGACTGCAAAAAAGGAACCATCATGTCACATTACCCTTCCTATTATAAAAGTGACGCGCAAGCCAATTATTCTAATAAGACTTTTATCATCGCCTTACTATCTTTACTCCTCCTCATTGCTATCACATCAGCTGCTCATGCTCACGAGACACCAGCAGTACACAGCCATGGCGAGAAACTATCGACTAATACTGTGGCAGCGACATCCAATGCTGTAAGTGAAGAGATCTTGCTTGCTCAAGACGACACCCTACTTGCTCAAAATAAGCAGTCTCTTACTACGCCTGCTAATCTTGCGATAAGTAAAGGGGATGCTATCGAGCAGTTCGTTGCTGCTGACTTCACCAAGCGCCAAACCATGCTCAACCAGTGGCCGGGATCAGTTGAGAGTTTGGATACTTTAGTTGAGCTGATAAAAAACGATGAGCTATACCAAGGCAATGGCGGGAAAACCTACCTACTTAACAGCGAAGATGAGCTATTTACTTATCCTGTTAAGCAGCTGACCACCGAGTGGCCGAGTGACTTGGCGCAAGTGACTTTGACCAATACGCTACGCTCAGCCTTAGTATTTGGACAAGCCAAGGTTAAGCTTGAGTCAAACGATCCTACGCAACGTATGCAGGCAGTTGCTATCTTAGCGGACAATATCGAGCAGCTAGATCCAGCACTCATAAGTACTGCTGCCACTAATGAGGAAGACGACGACGTCAAAACGGCGTTGAGTACTTTACAAGCGAGGATTGATTTTAGAGATGGCGACGTCGCCAAGCAAATTGCCGCGATTACCGTGCTCGCCGATAGCGATAGCCCACAAGTCTTAGTTGATGTCAAAAAAGCATTGGCGGCGGATAATATCGATCCTGTACTCAAATCTGCGCTGTTAGATGCTGAGGATAGTATTGAGCAGCGCATTACCATCAGTACTTGGATAGGTCATCTATTCACGGGGCTTAGCACGGCAAGTATCTTACTACTCGCGGCATTAGGGCTTGCCATTACCTTTGGTCTGCTTGGGGTCATCAATATGGCTCACGGTGAGCTCATTATGATTGGTGCTTACGCCACTTATATGGTGCAAAATCTCTTTCAAGCGTATTTTCCTAGTATGACTGGATGGTATCTGGTTGCTGCTATACCCGTCGCTTTCTTAGTCAGTGCCATTATCGGCATGATTATCGAACGAATCATTATTCGCCCGCTTTACGGTCGTGAGCTTGAAACCTTGCTGGCAACCTTCGGTGTCAGTCTGATTCTTATGCAGTTGGTTCGGATGATATTTGGCGCGCAAAACGTCGAAGTCAGCAATGTCGACTGGTTGAGCGGTGCTTATCAAGTGTCCTCGAGCCTTGTGCTTCCCTTCAACCGTATCGCTATTATTGGCTTTACCATCATTATTCTTATGCTACTGGTGTACTTACTGAACAAGACTCGTTTCGGGCTATTTGTGCGCGCTGTCACTCAAAACCGGCAAATGGCACGTGCAGTGGGTATCTCATCTGCTCGCATCGACATGTTGGCTTTTGGGCTTGGCTCGGGCCTCGCAGGTCTCGCTGGCTGTGCTTTGGCGCAAGTAGGCAATGTCGGACCCGACCTAGGTCAAACTTATATTATTGATGCGTTCTTAGTCGTCGTGGTTGGCGGTGTTGGGCAAGTATGGGGCGCGGTATTGGCATCTTTAGGTCTTGGTGTCAGTGGTACGGTGCTTGAGATTGGCATTGGTGCTGTGATGGCTAAGATTGTATTACTGGTTCTTGTGATTTTGTTTATTCAAAAACGTCCACAAGGTTTATTTGCCCTCAAAGGCCGTTTTGTGGATTAAGGAGAACCTCATGCGTTTGACTCAATTATTATCTGATTCCCCACGTAATGCCATTTTGATTGGTTTGTGTTTTTTAGTGCTACTCATATTGCCTTGGCTCCATTTACTACCTGAAACCTCTAGTTTTCACCTGTCTGCTTACTGGATAACTTTGATTGGTAAAATAATGGCGCTCGCCATGGTAGCACTGGCTTTAGACTTGGTCTGGGGCTATGCCGGTATCCTAAGCTTAGGTCATGGTCTTTATTTTGCGCTAGGAGGTTATGCCTTTGGCATGTATTTGACGCGTGAAACTGCTGGCACAGGCTTGCCAGACTTTATGCGTTTCTTAAGTTGGACCGAGCTGCCGTGGTATTGGGCAGGCACTCAACATTTCTGGTGGGCGATGGCTCTAGTGGTATTAGTTCCGGGTCTAGTCGCTTTTATCTTTGGCTATTTTGCTTTTCGCTCCAAGATCAAAGGGGTTTATTTTTCGATTATTACTCAAGCCATGACCTATGCGGCCGCCTTATTATTCTTCCGTAACGAAACAGGCTTTGGTGGCAACAATGGCTTCACAGGTTTTACCACGCTATTAGGCTATGACATCACTGCCTCTTCAACGAGAGCTGTGCTGTGTTTTACGACCGCTTTGGCGCTGCTACTGTCCTATCTTGGACTACGCTATCTGATGAGCCAGCCTTATGGGCGCGTGCTCGGTGCCATTCGTGATAGTGAAAATCGATTGCAGTATTTAGGCTATCGCACGCTTTGGTACAAGCTTTCTGCTTGGGTATTGTCTGCAGTCATTGCTGGTATCGCTGGTGCTCTATATGTACCGCAAGTTGGCATCATTAACCCCGGTGAGATGAACCCTGTTAACTCTATCGAGATGGCAGTATGGGTAGCTGCGGGAGGAAGAGGTTCACTCATTGGTGCTATCGTAGGCGCAGGTGCAATCAATGCAATTAAGACTTACTTTACCGTCGCCTACCCTGAGTTTTGGTTGCTTATCCTAGGTGGATTATTTGTGGTGGTTACTTTATTTCTCCCTAACGGCATCATTGGCGTACTTGATCGTTTTAAAAAGGAAAAAGAATAATGTTACTAACTAATGCTGCTACTTCTAATGTTGCTACTTCCCAAAAAGTTACTAACGATGCGCTTGTTAAAAACAATCCTAGTATCAATAATCCTAGTATCAATAATCCAATGAAAAACTCTAAAAATACACCACACATAACGGTCGCAGAAAACACGCCTACCCGACCAGTCACTACTTTGGCTGAAGATTACGGAGATAGTGGTGGCTTGGCGCATCCTGTCCCCAAAGCAGGGCCAGATATGAGACATGGTATTGCGCTGTATTTAGAAGACGTTAGCGTGTGGTTTGACTCGTTCCGTGCACTCAATGATTTATCTTTATACATTGAGGCAGGCGAGCTACGCTGCATCATCGGCCCTAATGGCGCAGGTAAGACGACTTTAATGGATGTCATCACTGGTAAAACACGTCCTACTAAAGGCAGTACATTTTTCGGTCAAGTACATAATTTAGCCAAACTATCTACCGAAGAAATAGCCGAAGCAGGCATTGGTCGTAAGTTTCAAAAACCTACCGTGTTTGAGAAATTTACCGTACTCGATAACTTAATGCTGGCCGCGCCAAAGGATAAGCGGGTATCAAAAAGCTGGTTTACTCGTATTGATACAGAAATCCAAGATACGCTTGACTCAACGCTTGATCAAATACGCCTAAAAGATCTGATTAACAAGCCAGCAGGACTGTTATCTCATGGTCAAAAACAGTGGCTAGAGATTGGGATGTTGTTGATGCAAAGACCAAAACTTATCTTACTTGATGAACCAGTGGCAGGCATGACAGATGCCGAAACGGAACATACCGCTGAGTTATGTCTGCGCCTCAAGAAGAATCATACTTTAATCGTGGTTGAGCATGATATGACTTTCATTGATGCCATCAGTGAGAAAGTAACGGTCTTAGCAAATGGCGCTATTTTGGCTGAAGGCACGTTGAGTGAAGTACAGAATAATGAGGCCGTTATTGAGACTTACTTGGGTCGATAATTGATAGTAGTGCTTAGAAATAGACCTAAAAAATAGAGGTGCTTATATGTTAGAAATTAATGCCATAAATCAATATTATGGTGGCAGTCACATTTTACGTGATGTCACCCTCGCCGCCCCTGTAGGAGAATGTAGCGTGGTACTGGGTCGTAATGGCGTCGGTAAAACCACCTTGCTTAAATGCTTGATGGGCATCCTACCAATAAAATCAGGTGAAATTTTATTAGACGGTAAGGACATTAGTCAGATGACGCCTGAGCAGCGTGTACGCGCAGGACTCGCTTATGTACCGCAAGGACGTGATATCTTTTCCACTTTGACCGTTGAAGAAAACATTCTGATTGGCATGGCGAAATTTTCTCAACGAAAAGCAAGCAAAGTACCCAAACACTTGTATGATATATTTCCAGTGCTGGACGAGATGAAGCATCGGCGCGGTGGCGATCTATCTGGCGGTCAGCAGCAGCAGCTCGCTATTGCTCGTGCGCTTGCCTCCGAGCCATCTGTGCTGGTACTTGATGAGCCGACTGAAGGTATTCAGCCCTCTATCATTAAGGACATCGGGCGGGTCATTAGGGATTTGGGTTATCAAGGTGAAATGGCCATTGTACTGGTCGAGCAGTTTTATGAGTTTGCAGAAGAGCTTGCTGATAACTATACCGTGCTCTCTAGAGGACAAGTGGTTGCTCGAGGGGCTGGATGTGACATGGCAAAAAACAACATTCAAGAGCTGGTGGCAATCTAAAAGGACACTTTCTAAAAGGACACTTTCTAAAAGGGAACACAATTTTGACTTGGCAATCCTCACTACAGCTTCATTTCGACTGCGCCTCTAATACTGCAAAAACTCGGCTGTGTCATCGTGCCCATACTGGCGCACTTATGGTGCAGCGCGCGCTGTATCCTGAGCCTGATAGTACTGATAACAGCCAAGCAGGGATTTGCCATATTTATGTATTGTATCCTCCTGCTGGTATCGCCGATGATGACCGCTTAACATTGGAATTTAACCTACACTCTAACAGCCATGCGGTGATTACCACCCCTGGAGCCGGTAAATGGTACGGGCAACGCAAATCATTACGATCCTCTAGACCCAGCGACTCATCAAAATTTAACAACGGTACTCAATCGGCACATAGCAACACTTCTAACGACTGTTTTAATGATGTTGTCAGTGCTGAACAGCATATCGACGCCCGCCTCGATGACTATGCTGTCCTTGAATGGCTACCACAAGAAAGCATCTATTACGATTATTCCAACTCTAATGCGAATAACCGCTTTTATTTAGCTAAGACAGCAAGTTTGTTGACTTGGGATATTGCTGTGTTCGGACGTCAAGCGTATCAAGAGACGTTTGCTAATGGTCATTATGCCAACCGCTTAGAGATATGGCGTGAGAGTAATTTATTGGTCAGTGAGTGCACCTCCCAGCCAGCAAATACGCGCTGGTTTACCTCACCATTAGGACTGAACAATCAACATGTGCATGGCTCTTTTTGGGCAATACCTAGCACAGAGGTCATTGCACCTGAGTTACAGAATAATCCGCTCAAGCTCGGCCAATATTTAGATACCACTATTACCGAGATACGCCATCTCATTGATACGCAGTCATTACCTATTTATTGTACTCATAATTTTCAAGGTATTAATTGCCGTTATTTAGGGGCAGATGTGCGTGCGTGCTTTGACGCTTTTTACCAAATTCGAGAGCTTATCAGGTCTAAATGGTACAAGCTTGAGCCTCATCGACCAAGGATTTGGGACACCTAATACCATGTGCTCCCACTTAATCTCATCCCTGAACAATGCTTAATAAAATCAGAATGACTCTACTTAGTACATTTAACTTAGCCTATTTACTTTATAAAGATTAAAGACGAATCATAACCTTCAAAAGACAATAATTATTAAGGAAGTTTTATGCAGTTAAATCCTACAGAAAAAGATAAACTCTTACTATTTACCGCAGGCATGGTGGCGGAACGTCGTAAAAATCGCGGCGTCAAGCTTAATTATCCTGAGTCTATCGCTTACATTAGCATGTTACTAATGGAAGGCGCGCGTGATGGCAAAACCGTGGCGCAACTGATGAGTGAAGGAGCCACTTATCTCTCTGCCGATGACGTCATGGAAGGCATTGCAGAGATGATACATGATGTCCAAGTTGAAGCCACTTTCCCCGATGGCACTAAGCTGGTGACGGTACATAACCCCATCGTATAGCTTGTTTGCTATGGGGCCATATAAAACGATATTGAACTAGAGCCATTGCCGTAAGACGATTAAGGATAATAAAAATGACGATGAAAGTAGGCGAATATAAGATTAAAGCAGGCGATATGGCATTGAATGCTGGTCGCTGTGTTCAAACCATAGCAGTAATCAATACCGGCGACCGCCCTATTCAAATCGGTTCTCATTATCACTTCTATGAAGTCAATGCAGCACTGAGCTTTGATCGAGAGTCGACGCTTGGCTATCGACTCAATATCCTATCTGGCACTGCGGTACGTTTTGAGCCAGGACAAGCGCGCGAAGTGGAACTGGTTGCCATCTCAGGTAGACAGCATATCTATGGTTTTGCTGGCAAAGTTATGGGCGTTGTAGACCCTAAAATCTCTCAAACTACCTCGAAAAAACGCATTGACCGACGTATTTATGCTGAGCATTTTGGCCCTACCACAGGGGATAAGGTACGCTTGGCCGATACGAATTTATGGCTTGAGGTTGAGTATGATTTGACCAGTCATATTGATCACCAGCCTGACATTGATAGCGTCAGCATCGGTGAAGAGGTTAAATTTGGTGGTGGTAAGGTTATCCGCGATGGCATGGGTCAGTCACAGCTAATAGGTGACCAAGTTGCCGATACCATTATTACCAATGCTTTGATTGTGGACTATAGCGGTATCTATAAGGCAGATATCGCTATCAAAGAGGGTCGCATTAGTGGCATCGGTAAAGCTGGCAACCCTGATATTCAGCCTAACGTGACGTTACCTATTGGCGCTGCTACCGAAATTATCGCAGGAGAAGGTAAAATCTTGACTGCTGGCGGTATCGATAGTCATATTCACTTCATTGCACCGCAGCAATGTGAGACGGCATTGATGTCTGGTGTAACCACGATGTTAGGCGGTGGTACGGGACCTGCTGAAGGTACTCTTGCCACTACTTGTACGCCTGGTGCTTATCATATTCACAGCATGCTAAAAGCCACTGATGCTATTCCGATGAACATCGGATTCTTAGGTAAAGGCAACGTTAGTCTACCAGCGCCAATTGTTGAGCAAATCGAAGCAGGAGCTATCGGGCTTAAACTTCATGAAGACTGGGGCTCCACGCCCAAAGCCATTGATAACTGCCTTAGCGTGGCTGAAGAATATGATGTGCAAGTGGCTATTCATACTGATACGTTAAATGAAAGTGGCTATTTAGATAGCACTCTAGGCGCGTTTAAAGACCGCTGTATTCACACCTTCCATACCGAAGGCGCTGGCGGTGGTCATGCACCAGATATCTTAAAAGCTATTGGCGAAACCAATGTTTTACCCTCATCAACCAACCCGACGCGCCCTTTCACCATTAATACTATTGACGAGCATCTCGACATGCTTATGGTTTGTCACCATCTAAGCCCAGCCATTGCTGAGGATGTCGCTTTTGCAGAAAGCCGTATTCGTAAAGAAACCATTGCCGCTGAAGATATTTTACAAGATATGGGTGCCATCTCCATGATGAGTAGTGATTCGCAAGCGATGGGACGCGTGGGAGAAGTCATTATTCGCACGTGGCAAACGGCTGATAAAATGAAAGCCCAGCGTGGTCACCTTGCTCCTGATCAATCAGCTAAAACCGAGCAGTCCTTAGACAATATCATGCTCAGTCCTACGGATTCTGATAGCGGCAATGACAACTTTCGTATCAAACGCTATCTCGCAAAATACACCATCAATCCCGCTATTACCCATGGCATTAGTGATGAAGTGGGATCACTTGAGTTGGGAAAATGGGCAGATTTAGTGTTGTGGTCGCCTGCATTTTTTGGTGTCAAGCCTGATTTAATTATAAAAGGCGGTTTGATTGCAGCGGCACCTATGGGTGACCCCAATGCTTCTATCTCTACCCCGCAGCCTGTGCACTATCGCAGCATGTTTGGCAGCTTCCCCAAGACAGTGGCGCAGACTTGCATCACCTTTATGTCAAGTGCGGCTATTGATAAGGGTGTTGATAGGCAATTAGGATTAGAAAAGGTCATCAAAGCGGTACACAACATTCGCAAGGTACGCAAACAAGACATGAAGTTTAACAGCTACTGTCCTCAGATGGAGGTCAACCCTGAGACCTATGAAGTCTATGCCGATGGTGAGCTGCTGACCTGTGAGCCTGCCGACTATCTGCCAATGGCACAGCGCTATTTTTTATTCTAGCTGCTTTTTATTGTCGTGCTGATAATCCCCTATCAGCTGTGAATCATCTACTTTAACGGACTATAAAAATACTTATGAACATTTATACGCAACGCCTCGATCCATCAACCCTTAGCGCTGAACAACAAGCCGTGATTGATGGCCAAAAACAGGCAGAAAACTTTTTATATTTAGATTTCGATACCCGTCAGCGTAGCCGTTTTAAAGCAAAAACCCAGCATCAAGAATCCATTGGTGTTGATTTGCCACGTACGGAAACCATTAAGAATGGCAGTGTGCTAGCAGACCATCAAGGTAATTTAATACAGATTATGGCTGCCAAGCAAGCTTTAATCGAAGTGACTGCCGATAATGACTTTGACCTTATGAAAGGCGCTTACCATTTAGGCAACCGCCATGTGCCTTTAATGCTGACCCCTACTGCCCTCTACTTTGAGCCTGACCATGTTTTAGAAGCGATGTTACATCAACTTGGCCTACATACCCAAGCCGTACAAGCGCCGTTTGAGCCAGAAACGGGTGCTTATAAAGGCAATCAAGGTGGACATTCTCACTCCCATGATCATGGTAATAATCATAATCACAATCATAGTCATCACGATCATGACCATTCACACACCCATGGCAACTCTCATGACTAATCATGCCACGCACTCCCAGCATCCCGCCAGTACCGCACAAGGTATGAATGATCTGAATCATGCAGATTTGACCGGACGTTTGCTCATGCTGGCGTCAAGCAACTTACCTATTGGCAGTTATACCTACTCGCAAGGCATAGAACCTGCTATTGAGTCAGGGCTTATTCATGATGAAAGCAGTAGCATGGATTTTATGAGTGATTATCTGGAGCTGGCATTGTGTCGTTATGAGCTACCGCTACTAGCGCTAATGATAGAGGCACTTATGATTGAGGATGTCGCACTTGCTGATGCTCTAGGTGCAGATTACCACGCTAGCCGCGAAACCAAAGAGTTCGTTTATGAATCAAGTCAATTGGCTCTGTCTTTATCCGCATGGCTTGATAATGTCCTTGAGCTTAATGTACCTGATAGCTTACTCACTCATGGGTTTTTGCCACTGTTTGCCCATATCAGCTCGCACTGGCAATTTAACCCTGTACAAGCCATGACCACTTACGCTTTTGGTCAAATCGAAAATATGGTGCTGGCTGCGGTCAAGACTGTACCGCTTGGACAAATGGCAGGACAGCGAATCATTTGGCAGCTGCAACAGCTATTAAGCCAACAAGTACAGCCACTGGCTGCTCGCGTCAAGCAAAGCTTTTTGTACGCTCAAAGGCTGTCGTTAATGGCAGATACACCTGACATAGCGATATCAAAGCTAAATCTACTTTATCAACAGCTACAAATATCAGCTAACCTACCAAATTTAGCGCTCCTGTCTTGCCAGCATGAAAGGCAATACAGCCGCCTATTTCGCTCTTAATCGCTGATAACCCAAACACTTATTGAGGACATTTATTTATGGCACTAACTCCTAAAGTCGAAAACAAACATTCAGACACGACATTATCGCCATTACGCTTAGGTATTGGTGGCCCTGTAGGCTCAGGAAAAACGGCATTGACGCTGAGATTGTGTCAACGCCTGCGCGATGACGTCAACATGGCAGTAGTGACCAATGATATTTATACCAAAGAAGATTCTGAATTTTTAACGCGTCATGAGGCCATGCCAGCCGAGCGCATTCGTGGTGTCGAAACGGGTGGCTGCCCGCATACTGCCATCCGTGAAGATGCCTCGATTAACCTATCTGCCATCGCCGAATTACAGCAGCAGTTTGCAGGTCTTGAGCTTATTATCATCGAGTCTGGTGGCGATAATTTGGCAGCAACTTTTAGCCCTGAATTATCCGACTTGACGCTATATGTCATTGATGTCTCGGCAGGCGACAAAATCCCTCGTAAAGGCGGCCCTGGTATCATGAAATCGGACTTGCTCATTATCAATAAAACCGACCTTGCCCCTTACGTAGGCGCGTCACTTGAGGTGATGGCACGTGATGCCAAAAAAATGCGCGGCGATAAGCCTGTGGTCTTTAGCAACATGAAAACGGGTGAAGGCGTTGATGACATTGTTGCCTTTATCCTTGATAAAGGCATGATAAACATAGCGTAAGACCATGCCTATAATGCCACATGCTATGGCATAAATAGCCGTTCTTAAAACTACTAAATGATAAGCGGGTTATCAGACAGTGATCATATCGATTAGCTTACACATTAAGGATTTATCATGACCATAAAAACCTCACAAACCATGACACGCAAAAACCTGACTAACAAAACGGCAATGGTTAGTGGCTTAGCACTGCTAACATGGTTGGCAATGCTACCGACACTGGCATTTGCTCACCCAGGACATGGCTTGATAGTAGCAGAGGGCATATTTAGCACTTCAGTATTGTCTGGTATATTGCATCCTTTAACTGGGTTCGACCATCTGATGCTAGCACTGGGCATGGGCTTGCTATTTACCCAAATGCACAGCTTCAAAAAAGGCTTTGCCTCATTAGCCATTGGTTTGGTAGCAGGGTTTGCGTTGAGTTTAAGTGTGAGCCTTAACAGCACGTTGATTGAATTCGGTATCCTACTGTCTATCGTCTTATTAACCCTAGCACTTATGAGCCGCTACTTTAACCATGCACCGAATCAAAGCAACGAGGCATCAGTAAACACATGGCATAATTTAGCCATCGTTGGCTTTGGTGCACTCGCTATGTTCCATGGTGCGGCACATGCCATTGAAGTTCCTGCCAACAGTAGTACTGCTGGCTTCTTTATCGGTATGATTGTTGCCATGCTAAGTCTATATACTGTCGGCAAAGGTGTTGCTACCTATCTAAACACTCATCTGCAAGACAGCTTGATTGTTCAACGTGTTATAGCTGTTGTCGGTTTATGCGGTGTGCTGTTGAGTTAGTTTTGGCAGAATATCAGCAGCTTTATTAAACATCGCTTATCCATGCTAATGATCTATTATAAGAGCCTTCGATAACATTGACCTATGCTTTCAAATACGTAGACATTAACTTAGGAGATTCGCGTATTGTAGTTTCATAAAAACTTCCTCTATGATGGTAGGATAAAATTGGTTAAATTTTCTTATTAATAATTGTAATGATGAGCGGTTACTTATCTAATCAAGCACGCCGCTAATATTAGGGTCTGTTGAACATTCAAATGTGGAACAGACCCTATATTTCTTAACTATTCAACGTATCACTATCAATACGACCATCAACCAAGTTAATCGTTCGATCACAAGATGCTGACAAGCGCGGATCATGAGTAACCAGCAATACTGCGCAATCACGTTCCTGATGGACTTTTCGGAATAGCTCGAACACTTCTCCGGCCGTAACGGTATCCAGATTACCCGTAGGCTCATCGGCTAATAATAATGCAGGCTCAGTTATAAGCGCTCTAGCAATGGCGATACGCTGTTGCTGTCCACCTGAGAGCTCGTTAGGTTTGCTGTCAGCAAAGCGCTCTAGACCAACCGCTGCTAGCAGCTCGCGCGCTTTTTGAATAGCGAACTTATCTGCACGACCCTGTGTTAGCGTTAGAGGCATCAAGATATTATCTAAGGCACTGAAAGCTTGAATTAAATGATGAAACTGAAACACGAAGCCGATACTACTGCCGCGCAAAGCGGTGCGACCGGCATCATTCATAGCACTGGTTGCTTGACCCAACAGATACAGCTCACCGCTAGTTGGCTGATCCAATAACCCTAGCACATTTAACAAAGTACTTTTACCTGAGCCTGAAGGACCAATCAGGGCTGCAAAATCATCAGTACCAATAGTTAAGTCAATACCGTGAAGCACCTCAATCTCATTAGGCTGACCGATGTTATAAGACTTTTTGAGCGCCTCTAAACGCAAGACTTCGTGAGATTGTCTGGACATAAGGGTTAACGTCTTATTAGAAAAATTAGTAGAACGGCTGTTAAGAGTGTCTGTGGAATCATTATTAGACATAGCGAATAGCCACCACGGGATCAAGTGCCGCTGCTCGCCGCGCTGGAATAGCGGCGGCTATCACACCGGTTAGCGTTGCTAACGACATGGTCACTAAGATCAAGTTTATCGATATTGGAATCGTAAATATATTGGGTCCAAAGGTATTAAAAGACCATACCAATACATAGCTGACGCCACTACCGACAATCGAGCCTAACAAACCAAATACAGCCCCTTGAATCAAGAATATTCGCAAAATTTGCTGTCGGGTCGCGCCCATTGCTCGTAGGATACCAATCTCTCGCGTACGCTGAACCACACTGACCGACAACACACTGGCAATGCCAAAAGCCACCGAAATCGCTACAAAACCTACGATCATATTGCTAGATAGGCTTTGAGCAGTCAGACCGCTCAGCAGTTGGGCATTGGTCTTTATCCAGCTTTCTGCTTGTAGCGAGGTCAAACGTCCAACTTGCGCAGCGATCTCCTCCGCTTCAAAAATGTCTTCAACAGTCAGATCAATAACGGTGATACCACCCGGCAAGTTTAGTAAGGACTGCGCTTGTTTTAGGTCTAGATAAACGTAGCGTGCATCGAGCTCTCGTACGCCAAGCTCGAATATACCAGCGATATTGACTACAGCGCTGTTGTTATTGAGATTATTATCGCGACTACTATCATCATCGTCTTGACCGCTATCTAAGCGCAGTTTGCTACCGACTTCTACACCCAAGTTTTTAGCCAATTCACTGCCAATCAATACATTATCTGCGCTCACTCGTAGCTCGCCACTGATTAAATATTCACTGAGTGGTATGATTTTTTGATAGCGCTCCAGATCAGTACCGACTAGTATCACTGACTCTAATGCCTCACCACGCCGTACGAAACCAGGCCCAGATACGTTTGGTGATACTGCTGTTAAGAGAGGCAGCTGATCTAAAGTATCAGTGATTTGCTGCCAATTATTGATTGAACGCAGGCGCTGCGGACGCTTGTCCTCTTGTATCAGTTGTAGCGTATCATCAACAGGCGGCGCTATTAGGTTGACTTCATCTGGCGATACTAAGCGAATATGTGCCTGACTACCAAGGGTGCTATCAATAAGGTTGGTCTGCAATCCTTGAATCAATGCGGTGATAAATATAATAACCGCAACACCTATTGCCACTCCCAACGTAATCATCAGTGACTGTATTCGTCCCTCGCGCAAAAAACTGATGGCAATGTTTGCATCAATCCAAAATCTACCAAAAAAAGCCGTCAATTGACTGTCTCCACTGATTGGCTCTTATCATTTGCCGTCGTTATCTTGTCAGCATCAGTATTAGCAAAAGGGGCTGCTTGCTGAACGGTTCTAACTCGTGCGCCATCAGCTAGTGAGGCAGTGGCATCAACCAAGATCTCATCGCCTGCGCTTAAACCTGAGAGCACCTCTGATGCTGACAACCCACGCAATCCTAATCTCACTTGCTGGCGTTGTACTTGACCATTGCGCAATAGCAAAACGTCAGCATTGTCTTTTTTGACATTGGCTAACGCATCATTAGGAACCACCACCGCTTTTGCACGTCGATCCGTTTCGATATTTACTGATACCGTCATATCTTGACGCAAAAACTCAGGTATAGGATCGACGGCCAATCTCACTTCTACCGTACCACGCTGTGGATCTATGCTTGGCGCAATAAAGCTGATACGCACTGGGAATGGCTCGTCAGGATAAGCATCAGCAATAGCGACCGCTTGTTGCTCAACTTCTAGGCTTGATAAATTACGCTCATCAAGCGGTACTCGTATCTCAGTATTACCATCGAGAGCGATAGTGAATAAGCTCTGACCCGGCTGTACTAACTCCCCTATCTCAACATTACGAGTCAAGATAGTGCCGGATACTTTGCTACGTACTTGCGTCTTGTTGAGCTGCGCCTGCAATGCTGCGATACGGGCACGTAATAAGTCCTCCTCTACACCACCAGTGGATAATGCCTTTGCTTTGAGGCGGGCGTTTTCAAGGTCATTACGGGCTTATTTTTGCACTTGGATTGCCTGCTCCATTTCTTCATCAGAAATGGCCGAGATGGCCGCTAACTCACGCCTCCGCTCGACATTACGGCTAGCTTGCGCCAATGCAACTTCGGCATTGGCCAAATCCACTGCTGCCTGTGGACGATTACTACTGACCAGCTCTGCCAGTTCTGCTTCTGCTTGACGCACTTGAGCGGTAATTTCATCGGCGCTAAGAACTAGCAATAAATCACCAGCTGCTACTTGCTGACCTTCCTGTACCAGTCGTTCTAATACCACACCAGACACTTCACTACCAATCTCAGTACGTGAGACTGCAACGATACGTCCAGTCGCTACTACCGTCTGTACCAGAGGCATAGAAGATACTTTATAGCTTGGTAACAGCGGTCCTTGCCACCAGCGAAACACTAAAAAACCTGCGACAGCTATAAGTAATAGTGCGCTAACAATAGATTTATAAGGAATAGCGCGCAATGAGTTTCTCCAGTTCATAGTAAAGAGCTATCTAAGTGTAGCACCTGCTAAATTTGATTATTATCAAATATTACCGGAAAGAATTAATTATCATAAATAAACTCAACCATCACCAAGATGTAATGGTCAACTAATTGAGGACCGACCCTAATATTTTTATAGAAATGAAGGTTGAATAATAAAGTAAATTGACTTAATAATAGGTCTATAAGTTTTAGACATTTATCTAGCGACTTATATCCACTACTTTTAGGAAATGAATACAATGACGTATAAAAATGTAACGGTCGCTGGAAGCGGCATCCTAGGCTATCAAATTGCTTTTCAAGCCGCATTCCATGGCTTTAATGTCAGTGTCTATGACATCAATGATGAGGTTTTGGAAAAAGCAAAGTCAAAGTTTCCATTGATGAGCAAGGCTTTTCGAAAAGATTTGGGAGCAACGCAAGAGCAATTGGACAAGACCTTTGAAAATCTTAGCTATACCTCAGACTTAGCAGAAGCAGTCAAAGATGCCGATCTAATGATTGAAGCCATTCCTGAGATTCCTAAAATTAAAATCGAATTCTATGAAAAACTTGCCAAACTAGCGCCAGAGAAAACGATATTTGCCACCAATACCTCAACCTTACTCCCTAGCCAGTTTGCGGCATCAACGGGACGACCTGCTCAGTTTTTAGCCCTACATTTTGCCAATAAAATTTGGATGCATAATGTCGCTGAAATCATGGGGCATCCTGGCACAGATCCTAAAGTGTTTGATGATGTTGTTGCTTTTGCTACCGCCATTGGCATGGTGGCACTACCGCTGGATAAGGAGCAACCCGGCTATATAATGAACAGTTTATTAGCGCCTTTCATAGACGCAGGCCTGCAATTACTAGCCAAAGAAGTTGCCGATCCGCATACAATAGATAAGACGTGGATGATAGTGACTGGCGCGCCTGTAGGGCCATTTGGCATATTGGATACGATAGGTATCAATACGGCCTACAACATCACTAAGCTAGCCGCTGAAACGACTCAAAACCCAGTCAGATTCAAGGCCGCTAAGTATCTAAAAGAGCAGTTGATCGATCAAAATAAACTGGGTGCTGCGACTGGCGAAGGATTTTATACTTATCCAAACCCTGCCTTTATGAATCCTGACTTTTTGAAATGACAAATAGACTATAAATTCGGCTTTTACTCACCAGTTTGCCTTGCTCTGCAAGCTGGCTTATCAGCAATAGCTTTCTTTTCTCTCCGCAGCATAGTTTTTGATATATCATCAAAAATAAATGATTTAGTTTACTAGGGTGTGTCTTCATTTTGAAAATGGTGATAAAAATGAGATAAATTGCAGCCAAGCAAGAAAAATAGTGCAGATAATATTGGGATATTGACCAGCTATTTGATGCAGTTTGGCAAGATTTAGCCCATTTAGCCCATTTAGTTGCTTTCGTTCAGATTGAGGACACTCCCTAAACAAGATAACCTGTATTTACATTACCGACCTACCCACACTCTGTAGATATAGTAAGGTGGCTGACCTTGATCGACGGTGCCAGTGAACTGTGGTGTTTTGTGTAATTGATTGACTGCAACATATAACCATCCATTTGCATCTAAAGACACATTGTCAGGCCAATCGAATCGACTGTCTCGTACCAACGAGGTTAGCTGTCCTTTATTATCAAGCACATCTACGCCATTATCGTTTAAGTTGGTAAAGTAGTGGTTGCCGTGACTGTCTGTAGTAGCACCATCAGATACGGGCTTGTCACCAACACGGATAATGCTATTGCCGATCTGTTCATCGCTGGCATTTGCTCTAAATAAGGTCGCGTCTAAGCTGTACCAAGACTTACCATTCATCGCGCCAAAATAAATCGTATTGTTATCGGCGGACATCGTGATTGGGTTGATACCATTGTTTGTCGGCTCACCACCTAGCATGATATCCACGCCATTGATCACCATTTTTGCGTCAGCTTCGGGTTGTAAAGCGACGTGATTGCCAAAACGACGTATTTCATTGGTATTCATGTCAATGGCAATAATAGCTGGATTGGGAATATCAGCTAAATAAATCCATCCGTTCTTTCTATCAACCACTAAATCTTGCACAAAGCTATTTTTTGGTGCGATGTCTGTAGGTATATCGATTTTGCTAATTAATGCACCGGTTTTAATATCAAAGCCCCAAACACGAGTTTTACCGACGTGCTGACCCATATCAACAATCCATAACCCACCTGCATCATCTTTGGTGATACCTAGTGGCGTATCAATGGTCGCTTCACCATACTGACCTTTAGGTGATTGAAACTTATTTGAAGGCCAAGGCTGATAACTGTTGGCGCCAGTCACTTCAAATAACTGCACTCCCTGTTCGCCGTCGTTCGGATGCACGGTAGAAAACACCCGACCATCGCTAGTAGCCATGACATTCCCTGGCCGAATAGGTAACCCGATAACTGTTTCTATCTGTCCCGATGTCGCCACTTCATTTTTTACTTGAGGAGCGGATATAGCTTCGCTCTTTAATAAACTACATCCTGCTAGGGCTATAGTGGCTAACCCAATAATAAAAATGTTTTTCATCGTTGATTCCCAAATATTTAAAGAGGCCTATGATAGCCTTTTTATCTATTAAACAATACGGGCTGCTTGGCTATGATTGATTACCCATCAGCTATTACCCCATTGCTCTTTATTTCAATGACAAATAAAGCGCTGGTACGTGTCAACATTGAGATTAAAAAAGCACAATTTTTCGCAGGTTTTATCTTCGATCGTTATTTAACCGACCCTCGTTATTTAACCGACCCTATTTTCTCTGATAACGCTTTATCCAGACTAAGAGAACCGCCACCTTGTACGGCTAAAGCAAGCAAAGCGACCATCAAGACTAAGGCGTATTCGTAACCACCATCAGCGGCAAATAAACCATTACTGATATGTACAGAGAAGATCGCAACTAACATCGTAAATGCAGCAACCAGTGCGGCAGGTCGTGTGAGTAAGCCCAAGACTAATGCAAGACCACCAAAGAACTCAGCGCCGCCTGCCAATATCGCCATTAGCAAACCAGGCTCCATACCCATGCTACTCAGCCATTGCGCAGTGCCTGCTAGCCCATTGCCACCGAACCAACCAAATAGCTTTTGCGCGCCATGGGCAGCCAAAATCAAACCTATTGGCACACGTAATATTAGAGCAGCTGCACCAGCATTTGATAGTAAAGCTTTATGTAGTATTGACGTTTTCACTAATGATTACTCCATCATGTTTATTGTTTAAAGTTGTTCGATCTATTGGAATGAGCACACTTTACTATCAATAAATTAAAAGAGTAAGATAGATAATATTGAATGATTAACAACACAACGTTTATAATTGCTGTGACGACTAACTAGTAGCAGGAAGTAATATGGACAGAATCGATGCGATGCGTACCTTTGTAGCGGTGGTGAACGAGGGCAGCTTTAGTAAGGCGGCAACTACTACACAGCTCTCACCACAACTGGTCAGCAAATATATTGCAAAACTAGAGGAGCAGCTACATACTCGCCTGCTCAATCGTACGACTCGTAAAGTAAGCGTGACTGAGGCTGGCAGCCAGTATTTTATCCATGCGCAGCAGATTTTATTGAGTATTGATGAAATGGAGGCGCAATTGGGTGGTTTACAGCAGCTCCCTAAAGGTATCTTACGAATCAGTGCGCCCGTCTCGTTCGCCTTAAAGCATATGGCAAAATTGGTCACTGACTTTCAAGCACGATACCCTTCAGTCACTGTTGATCTACAGCTAAGCGACCGAAAAGTCGATATTGTTGAAGAAGGGTTTGATGTTGCCCTGCGTATTGGACAGCTTGAAAGCTCATCACTTATTGCTAAGAAAATCGCACCTATTCGTGTGGTTTTGTGCGCATCACCCGACTATCTTAATATTCACGGTACGCCTAAACGACTTGAGGATTTAGAAGCGCATCGCTATTTGCATTATAGCTATATGAATATAGACACTAAGGGACAAGTTTTCAAATACCTAAAAGCCAAACAACTCAAGGAAAGTAGTGTTTTTCGGAGTAACAATGGTGATGTATTGGTAGAGGCAGCCATTGAAGGCGCTGGATTGGTATTACAACCGACCTTTATTGCTAGTAAAGCATTAAATGCTGGCAAGCTAGTCATAGTGCTACCTGAATATGAACCGACCCCTATCGGGTTATATGCCATCTATGCCCATAGAAAACTGCTACCTCACAAAATCAGGTGCTTTATTGATTTTATGGCAGACTATTATGGTACACCGCCATATTGGGATGAATGTATCAGTAGGAAGTGATTACAAACTTCAATGCTCAACCACTAATCTATTAATACTTACGGTTGCCTTGAAAATTTGAACGCGAATAAGCAACTGAGAGATCTATATATCAAAGAAAAATACTACTGTAATAGTAGAAAGACATCCGTATGAAGACTGTACTGTAGAAGTAGTACTCAAAATGCCATTCCCTCAAATGTTCTGGCATTTTTTTATGTCATTCATGAAGTATTTAGCTTCTTATGTAAAACCCTATTGAACGAACGTTCAGGCAAAGTTATACTCATTTGTATTGTGCATGATGATGATTAGAGAGATCTAGTCGATATCCGTCGCTAAGGAAGCAGAAAAAGCTGCTTATATCAAGATCATGCCGCAATCGCTTGGAAATTCTACGAGACCTAAACACAAAAGGATGTGTGTAAAATGGGTAATACTTTAAGCCAGATAACCGCTTTATTCGATCTATCTAACATGAGCACTGTGATCGCAAAACGTGCTCTTCTCCACTTATCGGAGAATCACAATGCATGATGAGATCATTCAACAAGAAGACCAAGGTCGCACGCCTCCCCTTAGACTAGGTGGATTACACTATGCTTGGATAGTAGCTGCCACAGGCGCTGTGGCAATGTTTTGCGGACTTGGCTTAGGACGATTTGCCTTTGGGATGCTGTTGCCATCTATGTCGGCTTCTTTGGAATTAAACTATACTCAAAGCGGCATATTAGGGTTTACTAACCTGATAGGCTATCTCGTCGCCGTTATTTTAAGCCCGCTCCTCCTACCTCGATTTGGTACTCGAGCTACTGGGACGGCCAGCCTTCTCTTAATTGCTGCCTCCATGCTTGGTATGGCTTTTACCACAAGCTTCCCCCTACTATGCACACTTTATGTGGTCACTGGTATTGGTAGCGGCGGCGTGGTTTTGCCGATGATGAGCGTCATGTCGCATTGGTTTTTTCCTTCGCACCGTGGTCTTGCCTTAGGCCTGGTCATGGCTGGTCCTGGGTTTGGCATTATTTTGTCTGGCTTTGTCGTCCCAAAACTCCTGCCTGTTTCCACACTACTGTCTTGGCAGACAGGCTGGCTAATTTTTGCGGTTATCAATGTTGTGGTGGCTTGTCTTACTTTCACTTTGATTCGCAATCACCCAAACGATGTCAATCAAAGTCCTTTTGGGCGCACTCCAACCTTGCCTGTAAAGAATAAGAAAAAACTAGAGCGTAGCAATATCAAGCTGCTTGTGCATTTGGGCATTATATTTGCTATTTATGGCGCCACTTATATGGTTTACGTGACTTTTATCGTGACTAGCATGGTTGGCTCATATCAACTGAGCGAAGCGACTGCAGGTGGCATTTGGGCATGGATTGGGCTGCTTAGTGTCTTTTCAGGTATGCTCTTTGGCTGGATTTCTGACCACATTGGCAGACGTCTTGGACTCGCTCTGGCTTTTTTCTTTCTGGCCATCGCTTATCTGCTGGTCGGATTGACCGATTGGACTTTAGGACTGTATATGTCCATCATTCTGTTTGGCTTGGTGGTCTGGAGCGTGCCTGTCATTATGGCAGCCTCCGCTGGCGATTATTTCGGACCTGCGGCGGCAGCAAGTGCTCTTGCGGCACTGACTTTTGCTTTTTCGGGTGGGCAGGCGCTCGGACCAGTGGCAGCAGGTTATCTCGCAGAGCTTACTGGCGACTTTAGTATCAGTTATATGATGTCTGGCATTGCCGCCTTTGTCGCGATTGGACTCGCCTTATTATTACGACCACAAAAGTCTGTCTAATAAAAATTATCGCTACAGTTGACCTTAATAAAACAAATAATTGGTCAAAATACACTTGAACGGTCGTTCATTTATGTTTATTGTAGCTACGCGACGGACATCTAAATTCTTTTCACCCTTCAAGGATAGTATTATGATTAAATTTTATTTTCACCAAACGCCTAATCCAATGAAAGTGGCTTTGTATCTTATGGAGACAGGCCTCACTTACGAGCTGATGCCGGTAGATACTTTAAAAGGTGAGCAACACACGCCTGAGTATCGCGCGATTAACCCAAACGGTAAAGCGCCCGCTATTGAAGACGATGGCCACCGAGTCTTTGATTCGACAGCTATTTTGATGTACTTGGCTGAAAAAACAGGCAAGCTTGCTGGAAAGCCAGAAGACCGAGGCGAGATGCTGTCATGGCTAATGTTTGTCGCGACAGGCCTAGGTCCATTTTCTGGTCAATCAGTGCATTTTAGACATAAAGCACCTGAAAAAAACCCTTATGCGATCAATCGTTATCTTCGTGAAGCAGAGCGTCATTACGAAGTGCTAGATAAGCACATGGAAGGCCGTGAATATTTAGTTGGAGACACCTACTCTATTGCGGATATCTCTGCTTGGGGCTGGGTTGACAAGGCCGCCTTTGTATTGGGCGAAGCAGGGTTAGACAATTATCCGAATCTCAAACGTTGGTTTGCTAGTATAAACACTCGTCCTGCGGTTGATAAAGCTCGCAATATCGCCAAAGACATTGAGTTCAAATCAGATTTTGATGACGTAGCTGCACGCGCCTTATATCCACAAAACTTTGCTAAAGACATCAAATAACTTCGAATAACTTCGAATATAAAAACAGGAATAATAAAAATGGAAAACCAATACGTACCTCCCAAAATCTGGACGCATGATGCAGAGAGTGGCGGTAAATGGGCCAGTGTGAATCGCCCCGTTTCCGGTGCTACCCATGAAAAAGAACTACCAGTCGGCAAGCATGATTTGCAACTATATTCGATGGGCACGCCCAACGGTCAAAAAGTCACCATCATGCTAGAGGAGCTACTAGCGCTAGGCAAAGATGCAGAATACGACGCCCATATGATTAATATTGGCGACGGCGATCAGTTTTCATCAGGCTTTGTCGATATCAACCCCAACTCAAAAATCCCAGCGTTCGTTGATCGCTCTGTCTCAGAGACTGAAATGGTATTTGAGTCGGCATCTATTTTGCTTTACCTTGCTGAAAAGTTTGATACATTACTACCTAAAGCAGGCAGCAAACGCACCCAAGTCTTTAACTGGCTATTTTGGTTACATGGTTCTGCCCCATACTTGGGCGGCGGTTTTGGGCATTTTTATGCTTATGCGCCCGAAAAATTTGAATATGCCATCAATCGCTTTACCATGGAAACCAAGCGCCAGTTGGACGTGCTTGATAAGCAATTGGCAAAAAATGAATTTATTGCCGGTGATGAGTATAGTATCGCCGATATTGCTACTTGGCCTTGGTATGGCAACTTGGTGTTGGGCAATCAGTATGAGGCAAAAGACTTTTTGCAAGTCGATGATTACACCCATGTGCAGCGTTGGGCAAAAGCTATCTTAGCGCGTCCCGCAGTACAACGTGGTCGTATCGTCAACCGTACGTGGGGCGAAGCATGGGAACAACTGGAAAACCGTCACAGTTCGACAGATATCGATAAAGTATTGGCACTAAAACCGGAGTAACTGGTTAGCACCAACACAGTGCTGCTAGGATAATTTTTTGTCGCCTCTGTCGGCGTAGGCACATAGGCACAGCACGCAAGAAACAGTTATCCTAGTAACACGTTATAATGGTTATGCTTTTGTAGTTTGAGATTAACTCTACTAATAATACTTGGTTTTCCAGAATTTAAGATGGCAGTTTTATAAAACAATAGCTTTTAAGGTGAACATGATGAGTGAACAAGCGAAGTTTAATCGTGATGACGTAATCGAAAAAGCCAAAAATCTTTATTGGGAAAAAGGCTACCACGCCACCTCCATGAGAAACTTACAGGAGGTCATGGACATGCGCCCTGGCAGTCTTTATGCCGCTTTTGGTAATAAAGACAATTTGTTTAAAGAAGCCTTAAACCGCTATGCTGAGCAAGGGGCGGTCAATCTTACCAATGGCATTGCGCAAGAAAAAACCGTCCTAGCTGGCCTCAAGCGTTTTGTCCGTAGTGTGACTGTCTGTAGCAAAGGCACTGCACCCAGCGGCATGTGCATGGTGGTCAAAACCATCGCTGAGCTCACACAAAACGACAGCCCAGAGTTACTGACTTATGCGACAAGCATTTTAGAACGTGTGGAGACCTCTTTTGTTAGAGCCTTTGAGCAAGCCATCGATAACTGTGAAATAAGCAGTGATAAAGATCCAAACGAACTGGCGCGCTACTTCCAAATTCAACTCATCGGTTTAAGAACTTATGCGCAGGTAAGTAATGATACAGAAGCGGTAGACAGATATATTGATGGTATATTTGAGCAATTTTTATAAGATGATTTTTGTTGGATATCATTCGAACCTACATGGATGTTATCTATGAAAATAAATCAGCACACCTTTGATTTAAACATACGCCTCTTTGAGGTCTGAATGCGTGAGCTATATTTAGCTGCTATTACTTCAGACAAAACATAGGCTGAGGATGCGGCAGGTCAAGTGGCAAATGGTTTTTTGCTCAATACTGTTGAAATATTCGCTAATCCCACTCAGTTTGAGATGGCAATATCGCCTCGCCTTACGCTAATAAATTACTCTCCAAAAAAGGCAGCCTAGGCTGTCTTTTTTATGGCGTATTATCCTATAGTCAAGGAGTTTTAGAATCGCTACAAGGCGACCGACCGCAGATAGGATAGTACACTGAGTACATCTAGCACGGATAACACCGTAGCGGTTTAAAAGTGCTCTGACTATATAAGTGAGAATAAGCAAAGTACTGCTTTGGTCGAGTACCACCCGCAGGGCTGTGCGCGCCGTGGAAATAGAATTTAAAAGAGTTTAGGCCATAAATCGCCAAAAAAATGTAGTTTTATTATCATCGTCAGAGCGCATAACTAAAACGTCACTGTTTGTTTATAAAACTTGATAGCAAGCATCAGCTGTAAAATTAGCGCGAATGGCTTTACTGTCTTAAAAGTAAAATTATTTAATATTCAGTGAGTTATGATTTAGCGTGCTTTATACCTGTTATTTTTTATTTATTACTTAAATTTAACACAATGTAATAATTATGTGATATAAAAAATCCTACATACGGAAATGTTGCCGGTCTAACCGGAAATGGAGATTTAAATGCGACTGAATAAGCTTTCGATGGCCGTTCATGCGGCTACTATTTTTGCAGCTAGCATTGCTTTGACAGGATGTTTTTCTGATGATGACAATAATATTACTAGCACACCTTCGGTAATTGAGCCTTGTTCCTCGGTACTTAATGCTATTCAAGTAAATGATATGTGTGTATCGACCACAACTGTATCGAGTCCTGCCAAAGCAGCACAAACCCCTGGAACAGCAGGCGTAGTCGTCACTAATCCCAAACTCATCACTCATTTAGGTGCAAACGCTGATCTCAACCAAGCACGTTATACGCGTTACGCACTCGCTGATCAAGACAATCAACAGCCTGATGCGATTTTGGTTGCCATACCCGGCACACTAGGCTCAGCGCACAATTATTTCCGACTGGCTGAAAACCTTATGATAAAGGCGAAGGCTGCTGGAATGACAGTCGAGGTATGGGGTTTTGATCGTCGCTCTACATTACTTGAAGACACAGCTGGTCTGGATATTGCTGAAAAAAATAGAGATGTTAAGATCGCTTTAGACTCTCTTTTTGGTGGTGAGCTGGATCTAGATCTGAGTCCTGAGTTGAATCGTCGTGCTGAATTTTATGAGCAAAGTGACGTTCCTTTTATGGTGAATTGGACGCCTCAAGTTCATTCACAAGATATTAATGAGGTAGTCGAATTGGCACGAGAAGCGGCGCGTAATGGCAACGTCTTTTTAGCAGGTCATTCTGCTGGTACGGGATTTGTAGCACGTTATGCGGCGACTGATTTTAATTTTAGTGGCATGGGTGCTGAAGATCCCGGTTACGCTAAGCTGCGAGGACTGGTACTACTGGAAGGTTCAGGTGGCGCGCTAGCAGGTGAGCCTCCATCTGATGCTCAGTTAGATGCTGTGGAAGCTGCCGCTGATGGTGGACTTTATGCAGCAGCGCAAGCAGGTCGAATAAGCTCATATATTGCTTTACCAGGCCTAAGTCCGCGGCTAGTGGCATCGACTGAAGTACTGGGTATGCAAATGGTATTTGAGGATACGATTAATGGCACCCAGAATATACTACAACAAGGTTTCGGTGCAGATCGCAATGGCAAAACAAATAGCGTCTATCAGCAGGTAGAAGGCCTTGTCGATCGTCCTGTGCCAGTGACCGCTGGCGCTGCTGTAGGTACTTTTCAGGATGATGATAATATCCTCACACCAGCATTCATTCAACTATCAATGGGTATCATTGGCAATTCAAATGCTGATGGCGTGTTCACATGGTTAGATAACGATCAGCCCTTACCAAGTTCAGTCTTTGTTGATAATGGGCCTGCGCCGACCATGCTATCGAATCAGTCTTTGATTTGGGGTGTTGAGGCAGAGCCAACCAATCTGAAGCGCATCGCACCATCGTTCTTTGTCGGTGGTACTAACTACAGTGATTGGTATTATCCTAGCACTGGTTTGCTACTTGCTAACAACGCGGCGGCAGGTGGTGCAAATTTGGGGCTGGATACCAGTAAATTATCATTACCAATAGCCCAAGGTGGACGGGGTCGATCAGATATTGTCAATCAAACTCAAGCTCGCAAGATTGATGTGCCGGTGATTGGTTTTGGTGGCACCAATGGTCTGACGCCTGTATCAGGGCTCTGGCGTAGCTTTGCCAATGCAATCGCGCCTTGTGTCACAATGACGTGTAATGGGACGCCAAGAATGTTGTCTGGCGCGGCAGATTTAAGCGCATTTCCAACTTATGGTGGGTCAGAAGGCGGCTTTGAAGTATATATGAGTGAAGGCTATGCCCATAACGATATACTTTCCGCTGACGACGATGCCAACAACAATGTGATTGATCCGTTGCTCGCGTTTATCAAACGCAATGCTCAGTAATTGATTCACTGCAACAGTAGAAAGGCCACCTTTGAGTGGCCTTTCTTAGTTTTTCTGTGGTTCAAGCGCGCTTAACAAAGGCTGTTTTTGCTACCAAAACAGTTATAGCTTAAATTCTCTTTGCAACAGCAGGCTAACTAACAGAGTCAAAACTCCAGTTTACAGGCTATAGTCAGGTCAATATAAAACAGAGACAGCATGACATCATAGGTCAATAAAAAATCAATGTCAGCTATCGAAACCGCCTTAGGTAATACCACCTATACCCACCTATACCCACCTATACCCACCTATACCCACCTATACGAATATTAAATGCCTACCTGTCTAAATAGGAACGCCCGATAGGTCTAAAATAGGCTGTCCGTATTCAACGTTCTGACCATTTTCAACCAAAACTGCCGTGACCACACCTTCTTTATTACTAATCACTGGCTGCAAACGGGTCAATTCATCAATGAAGCAAACGGTTTGACCTTTTTGAATGTGTTCGCCTTCTTTGACCAAGTTGTCTGTTGCATCGTCTTCACTTAAGTAGACCTGCCCTACATAAGTGGCACCTACTTGCAAGACATCACTACCCTGCTGTTCAGGCTCATGAGTAGTCGTGTCATCTATAGGATTAGCGCTCACATTATTCTGCACACCTAAACTGTTAACCACCGTAATAGATTGCCCGTTGTCTGCAATCGTGACTTCGTGCAGCTGACTGCTTTCAACCAGTTTGACCACACGTGCTATTTGCTCTATATCCATAATACATTCCTTCTCTTAATTTTTTAACTCATGCCCAGATATTTAGCAATGGTCATGACACTCAGGATACTCATAACAATGGCGATTAACCAACCAAATACCGCAATCCAAATAGGATGCTTATAATTGCCAACGATATTTTTTCTGTAGGCGGCAATCAGGATAATGACCATGGCGATAGGCAATACCAAACCATTTAACGTACCGACCAATACCAGTACTTGGGCCGGTTTACCGATAGTGGCAAACACCATTGTCGAGATCACGATGAAACCAATAATGAAGTAGCGTTTGTGCTTCTCAATGAATGGATGGAAGTTGGTCATAAAAGACACAGAGGTATAAGCAGCACCAATCACCGAGGTCACAGAAGCGGCCCAAATCACCATACCAAAAATAACTTTACCCGCATTTCCTAAAATGTACTGAAACGGCGACATGGCTGGGTTGGCAGGATCCAATGCAAAGCCTTGAGATACCACGCCTAATACTGCAAGGAATAAAAACACGCGAATCACAGAGGCAATCAAAATACCAGAGACCGAGCTTCTGGTCACTGATTTTAAATTCTCTTCTCCACTCACGCCTGCTTCTAATAAGCGATGCGCACCTGAGAAAGTAATATAACCGCCAACCGTACCGCCGACTAACGTCACGATAGCGACTGCATCAATTTTGTCGGGCATGATCGTTTTGCTGACGGCTTCTGCTAATGGCGGATCAGATTTAAAGACCACATAAATGACCAATACAATCAGGATAAAGCCCATTAACTGAGCGAACTTATCCATCATAGGCCCCGTTTCTCGGCCTAAAAATATGGCGACGGCAATCACACCACTGATCAGGGCGCCTGTAATGGGTGACATGTTGAACATGGACTGCATGCCAAGTCCGGCACCGCCAATATTACCAATATTAAAAGCCAGACCACCCGCAATGATTAAGAACGCGAGCAAGTAACCGACACCAGGAAACACCAAGTTGGCGATTTCCTGTGCACGCTTTTTGGAGACCGCGACTACTCGCCAAACGTTAAGCTGGACGCCGATGTCCATAACAATGGATATTAAGATAACAAAGCCGAAACTCGCCATTAGGCTTTCGGTGAATGTGGCCGTTTGGGTCAAAAACCCTGGCCCTACTGCTGATGTGGCCATCAGGAAGGCCGCGCCTAAAATGGCGGTATTATGTTTTTTTATAGTGCTCATAAACATCCTTGTGCTATATGGAATTATTCAATCAAACGATTAATGGGAGGATATTTAGTGGGCAGATATAGTGATACCTTTGAGCTCTAGTTGTTTCTTTATTTCTTGCGCGAATAAAATAGCGTGCTCACCATCCCCATGTAGGCAGATACTTTGCGCCTCTACAGGTACGGTTTGACCGCAGACACTGGTGACTGTCCCTTCAGTAATCATTTGCAACACATGCTTAACCGCATCGTCTGTGTCGGTTATCAGGGCGTTGTCTTTGCTACGAGAGACCAATGAGCCGTCTTTTTCATAGTTCCTATCGGCAAACACTTCTGATATCGCCTCTAGACCCTGTTTTTTGGCTGCCTTAACCAGATAACCACCAGACAGACCCATGACCTTTAGGCTTGGATCAAATCGTTTGATTTCACTGACCAAAATGTCTGATAAATTTTCATCAATGGCCGCTTGGTTGTACAACGCACCATGCGGTTTTACATAGTCCAAAGTCACGCCGACTAAGTCACAAAGTGCTTTGGTTGCGCCCAGCTGATACACCAATAAAGCACGATAGTCGGCTTCACTTAACGGCTGATGAATACGACCAAAGTTTTCTCTATCGTTTAGACCAGGGTGCGCGCCTACGCTGACGTTGTTTACTTTTGCCAATTGCAACGTGGCTAGCATCTCGCTATAAGACCCAGCGTGCAAGCCGCAGCAGACATTCGCTGAGCTGACTATCGTCAATAACTTATCGTCTTGCCCGCAGCCTTCAGCCACATCAGCATTTAAATCAATTTTCATTGGCATACTCCTTTATTTGATCGATGTAATGTTGTCTTTTTTGTTGTTCACGCAATGCCTGCTCTAACGACACAACGACGAACTGACAGGCTTTGCCAAATCTAATCTGTGCCATCAGGCCTATGTCTGCTTGAATCACGGTTGCAATTTTCGGGTAGCCACCCGTTGTTTGCCCATCCGCCATCAAAATAATCGGTTGCCCTTGTGGTGGCACCTGAATCATACCAATATCAACACCATGTGAGCTCATTTCTACAGGCTTACTAAATTCAAGCGCTGTTGCTCCTTCAAGGCGGTAACCCATACGGTTGCTACTGGTTTGTAGTTTCCAAGGCTGATTTTCAAAAGCTTGTTGAGACGACTCAGTGAAGCAATCATACTCACTGCTTTTTATCACTCTAATGACATCGGTTGGTGCAAGCCGAGCCACCCCAATGACAGGCAGGTTTGATTCAGTTTTTACCGTTAAGCTGTCATCGACTTTTAAATATCTGCCTTCAAATCCGCCAAATCCTGCTTTGAGATTGGTGCTGACTGACTGCAATACTGGCTCGATATCAAAGCCACCGTGCACACACAAATAGGTATACATACCTTGTAGCGGACGCAAAAGTTTGAGCGTTTGCCCCGCTGTTGCATTGATACGCCAATAGCAAGGAACACGCTTGTCGTCTAAATACGCCTCGTATAAAGCGCCTGTTAAGCAAAAACTGACGCTTTCTTCAAACTGTATGGTTAGCTCACCGAGCGCTATTTCAATAGCAGGTTCGTTGGCTTCGTTTTTCATCAAAGCATTGCCGGCTTGCAGCGCCCAGCTGTCCATCACGCCATTTCTACCCACGCCCATACTGCGGTAACCCAGTCGTCCCGAATCTTGAATACTGGCAAGGGCACTCGCAGTTAAAATTTTCATTGATACCACCTGTTTATTTGTCTTTTTGATTCATGCATCTTTTATTTATCGCTTATTGATGAATATCAATCGCTTTAAATGTCAAAGTATCGCCTGCGTTAAGCAACGTCGGAGAAGACTTGGTTAAATCAAATAAAGCAGTATCCGTCTGGCCTAGTAGCTGCCAACCGCCTGGAGAATCAAAAGGATAAACCCCTGTCTGCTCACCGCCGATACCCACTGAGCCTGCCGGCACTTGAGTTCTAGGGATGGCATGCCTTGGGAAATACAGCGACTCAGACAAGCCGCCAAGATAAGGAAATCCTGGCTGAAAACCGATAAAGTAAACGGTATAAGTGGCTTTGGTATGTAGCTCAACAACGGCTTCAACCGAAAGGTTTAAGTCATTCGCCATGGCCGCTAAATCAGGGCCATACTTACCGCCGTACTGCACTGGTATCTCGACGTGCTTGCCTTGGATGGTTTTTGAAGGGATGTCATTGAGCAGGTCTGAAAGCTTATCTTTAAAGGTAGTAAGCTCAGCCCAAGTTAATGGCACGATGAATACACTGAGCGTATTCATACCAATCACCACTTCGATGACTTCTGGCATTTTCTGGATACTGTCTGATAAAGCCCAGCATTTTTGTTGTTTTTCTAGGGTGATCGGTTTAGGGAAAAACAACGCTAGATTGGTTTCACTGCATAGTTGCCATTGTAGTTCCATTAGCACGTACTCCATTATTTTTTATCTGCTATAGTCAAATCCCCTATAAATTGGATACGGTGTCAGGCTCGCTTAGTCTACGACTTGTAGTGCTTTCACTCGCCTTCTGTGTATCCAAATTATATTGAACCGACTATATCTTGATTCTGACGCTAATGTCAGATTTGGTTTTCATTTTTGTGGGCAAGACTTGATTTATATATTGTCTTGTATCCACTGTTCCAGATAATGAATGCTCATTTGACCCTGACAAAACACCTCATCTTCAAAGAGACGTTGATGCAGACCAATGTTGGTATCAATACCGGTGATTTGCGCTTCTGATAATGCCGCACGCATTTTTTCTATCGCTTTTTCTCTTGAACGATCTTGTACACATATCTTGGCAATCAAACTGTCATAAGATGGCGGCACGGTGTAGTTCGATTCAGCATGGCTATCCACTCTGATACCAAACCCTGCTGGCATGTGGCAGTAGTCTATGCGTCCAGCATTTGGTAAAAATGTCTGCGCGTTTTCAGCATTGATACGGCACTCAAAAGCGTGTCCGGTAATGGCGATATCATTCTGTTTGTATGCTAGTGGCAGTCCTGCAGCCACTCTGATCTGTTCTTGCACAATATCGACACCCGTCACCATCTCAGTAATGGTGTGCTCAACCTGCACACGGGTGTTCATCTCGATAAAGAAGAACTCGCCGTTTTCATATAAAAACTCAAACGTGCCTGCACCTCTATACTGCATTTGCTCACAAGCTGTGACACATGCTTGACCGATTTTCTGACGCTGCTCTTCGGTGATACCAGGTGCTGGCGCTTCTTCAATGACTTTTTGATGACGACGCTGCATAGAGCAATCACGCTCGCCTAAATAAATAGCATTGCCGTGAGTATCAGACATGACTTGCACTTCGATATGACGAGGTGCTTGTAAGTATTTTTCAAGATAGACGATAGCGCTACCAAAATTGGCTTTGGCTTCTGTTTGCGTCATAGAGATAGCAGAGAGTAAGTCGGCTTCTTTTTCGACCACGCGCATACCACGCCCGCCGCCGCCGCTTGCTGCCTTGATGATGACTGGATAACCGACCTCACTGGCAATCTTGATAACTTGCTCTGAATCAGCAGGCAATGCGCCATCAGAACCAGGCACGCAGGGCACGCCAGCCATTGTCATTTGTTTTTTGGCTTCAACTTTGTCGCCCATGTTTCTGATGTTGTCAGCCGTTGGGCCAATAAACGTGAGACCTGAGTCTTCAATCAAAGCCGCAAAGTCTGCGTTTTCAGACAAAAAGCCATAGCCTGGATGGATGGCTTGTGCGTTGGTGATTTTTGCAGCAGAAACCAACGCTCTTTGATTGAGGTAGCTGTGTGTGGCATTTGCAGGCCCGATACAGATTTTTTCATCGGCTAGGCGTACGGGCAATGAGTCTTTGTCTGATTCAGAATGCGCAATGACGGATTTAATACCCAACTGCTTACAAGCTCGGATAATACGTAGAGCAATCTCGCCACGGTTGGCAATTAAGATTTTTGTGAACATATTTATTCCCTTAAAAATACAGTGTTTGTGCAGCGTCTATACAATATTGAGTGGCTATTGATTGACTTTAACTGTTTGGCGCTATAATAAATAAAGGCTGTGCATATTCTACGACATCACCTTCCTCAATCAGAATCTCTTGAATCGTACCGTCAGATTCTGCTTTTACTTCATGCATCATTTTCATGGCTTCAATGATACATAGGGTCTGCCCTGCTACTACCTGATCGCCCACCTTAAAAAACGCCTCAGCGGTCGGCTCAGAGCGAAGATAAAAAGTGCCGAGCATAGGCGCCAATACTTGGGGTGAAGATGAAGAGCTAGATGAATTAGTGACCTCTGTCGTCACCGTTTCATCAATAGAGCTATTGTCTGCACTGGTATTATTAGGAGTGTTATTGTTGGAGGTTAGTGTGTGTGATTCTGAATGAGTAGTTTTTGAGTGACGAGTATTACCAATATGATTGCTGCTTTCATTGCCATTAGCCTGACAAATGATAGAGATGCGTGCATCACCATCAGTTACTTCTAATGATTGTATGTCAGCGCTTTCTGCGATTTTGATCAGCTTTTCTAGATCTGTAAAGTTAATATTCATATTGTTAGCTATTCCATTAGAGTAAAAGTGAATAATTGTTTTTTATAAAAAATTTGTGCGATGCGATACGTTTTTATTTACCGAGAGCTTTGTGGACAAACAAGATTGGATGCCATTACATTTTAAAATGGCGTTTCAAAATAGCGTTGTCACCCAACATTATAGAACTGCCAAGTCTTCATCTTTTGGGTCGCAGATAAACATATGTCCCGGCGCGTGCGTTATCATCAGTTCAGGTTTACTGGTCATTGCGATGCTTTGAGGCGTCACACCACAAGCCCAGAATACAGGGACTTCGCCTTCTTTTATGATGGATGCATCACCAAAATCAGGCGCATGAATGTCGGTTATACCGATGACACTAGGGTCTCCGATATGAATAGGCGCGCCGTGGACTTGCGGAAATCGAGAGGTGGCTTGGACGGCTCTGGTGATTAATGGATAAGGTATTGGCCGCATGCTAACCACCATTTTTCCATAAAACTGTCCTGCAGGCTCAGTTTCTATATTCGTGATATACATCGGCACATTGTGATTGTCTTCGATGTGTCTAACAGGAATAGACGCATTGAGCATGGCAGACTCAAAGGAAAAGCTACATCCTAAAAGAAAGCAGACCAAGTCCTCTCTCCAATAATCTGTTAAGTCTGACACCTCAGCTACTAGCTCGCCAAACTCGTATATTCGATACTTTGGAACATCAGACTTTAAGTCTGCGCCCTTCGCCATCAGCCGTGGTTCCGAACTACCAACATCTGTTATGTCTAAAATAGGACAAGATTTTGGGTTTCTTTGTGCAAACAATAAAAAATCATAGGCCAATTTCTTGGGTACTATGACTAGGTTTGCTTGTATGTGACCTTTGCACATGCCAGCAGTTGGCTTGTTGATTTCGTTCTTACCAATTAGTGCTCTGACCTCTTTTGGCGTCATATTTGCTAAATCTAACATGATTACAACCTCTTACGTTTTTACATTTCTGGCAGATAAAAAATCATCTAATAAAACCTGTATGAAGTTGGCGCTTTGTAACAGTATTTTATATATAGATAACTATATTATCGTTATGTAACCTAGCAGAACATTTTCAAAATGACAAGACGCAAGCATTGAAAATAAACGCATGCGATACATAAATGAGGATAGACAAGGAGGGGTTAGTTATATAAATGAAACTATGAGTCAGATCGAAAAGAGGTTCAAACGTTGGTAGAAGTGTTGGTACCATTTTGCAGAATTTAGCCGTGGTATATGTCGATTAAATAATATCTGACTGTTCGCGTCGAATATGTTTAACAGTTGCTACTCATATACTTATTTGGGCAAGTAACAATGAGAGATTACTGTTAAATCATTTCCTTACAGTCAGAAAGTCTTTGGATGAGCTGTTGAGCTATGTGCCAATCATGTGAAAGGCGGTCAATGAGCTAGCCGCTTTATTTAATTGAAAGTATGAATAAAACTTTTAGACCTTTCAAAATAGTTGGGCTTTATACTCTATACCCCGCCCGCACCTTTACTTGATGCTTCACTATTCTCAACCAATATTGCGGCGGCTGTTGTTTTGAGTATCGCCCATTGTTCATCGTCGACATAGATACCTTCTTTCCACGCGCGCTGATGGGTTGAAAACAGTTCATCTGTTGATATTTTACGATCGAAATTCTGAATATCGTTTTCAATATCAAAGTTTTGAGTCGCAATCTCGATAATCATATCATTGGTATTATAATTGGCTTGTGCTTTATCAAAAAAGTATAGATCAGGATAGACAAAGTCTTTATTTAACGTAAATAATGTATGTTTGGGCACAGAGCCATTGTCCCATTTGGCCAAGCAAGCAAAGCCTTTGGCAGCCAGTCCCACCAACTCGCTATAAGCCAACCAGCGATTATGACAGTTCTGCAAATAAATATAAAAATGCGCTGAGTCGCCCATTTTTTCAAGCGCATAGTCAATGATAGTTGGCAAATGACAGGCTAAGCTACTACCATGCAGATCTAAACGGATAGCACCTTCTTCCTGATGAACGATATCGATTGGGGTATCAATCTCGTTCAAGATATAGGGAGTGGCATTATTAAAATGTTTGATACCATCTAATCCTGCCATCTGTAGTTCGGCGACCATCGTGGCTATCACATCGGCTTCCCCTACCTCTCGGTGCAGCCCAGTAAAGGCTTTATACACCATTGCTACGATTTCATTGTGCGATACTACCATCATAAGTCAGAGCCTCCTTGCTCTATTGATACATCAGGCAATAAAGGAAACAGCCATTCATCACTACCTACTTCTGCAAATAAAGGTGCGCCTTGAAACAGGGTAATCCTGACCCAGCGATCGGATCTGGGATCAAACTTGGTTGCCCCAAACATCGATAATTTACACCGTAATAGATGCATGGGTAATGCGTCTTTGTGCAGGACATTCATCTGTATATCACCCAGCTGCTTATGTCCCATCGTCCAGACGCGGCGCGCAATTGAGCGATATCTGGGCTTATTCAAGATGAACTCGGATATTAGCTGCTGCGAATTAGCTTGTTTTAAAGCCAAATATAAATGATTGGCTTGGCGAGCGATATCCAAAGACAGCTCACGATCAGCACCCGGCTCCTGACCACGTATACCCATACGTGGCTCTTCCTTATCGATGGAACGATACCAAAACCAATGGCTATTCTCAGGCTGAGTAAAATCAATATCAATGGCCCAGCGATAGTGCTGCTCTAAGACGTCAATCAGATCTTGAATGACTTTACCTTTTGGTAACGATAAGGCTTCATCAGCATTGACGCTTTCGAGCAATGCATCGAAACGTTCAGGATACAGCTCTATTAAGCAAGAAATAATGACTTCTTGGCTCTCAAGGCTCAAATGGTCATGTGCCTGTAAAAAATCCGCCCATGTCGCATTATTATTAATAGTTGTCATCAAGTTGTTTTGTAAAATAATTAATTCGCTAACAACCGTTTCATTGCGTTTGATTTGCTGCTCATTGATGGTGACAATCTCGCCAAAATGCTGAATAGCACGTTTGATTAGACTGGCAAAATGTGCGGTTTCTTTAGGCTCAATCTGGCAAACCAATGTCGCCTGTAATGCCTCTTCACGGGTGGTCAGCCATTGGTCAACGACGCATGGATGATTGATTAAATAAGGCGCCATACCCAGACCGGTGGCATTACCAATGCCCAAATAACGCTTGATTTCTGGATGCAGCTTGACTGCGTTGCTGCCACCTTTTTTCTGTGCCAAATAATCAACCCAATCAAGGCTGAACTCACGCAACAAGTACACAGCACACATCTGCGCTCGGAACGACTGATTAAAGTCCTCGCTATGATCTAACGGTTTAAAATCATAAATACCGAACTTACCATTGCCATAGACCGCCGTGGTACGCAGGATGTAGCCGACTTGTGCGAGTACATCAATCTCAGGCTGCTTGCCAGCCGCAAGTGAGCTGACGATATGATCAAAGACTCGGACGCTCTTGTTTGCTCGTGCCAGCACCATCATCATGTTGGAATTACGACCAGTTTCTTGTAGCGGTACGTTGGCTTGTAGATTATTCAGTAATTCTTCGCTTATCTCACCAAACACCAGCCCAAAGGTGACATCCCATTTTTGGGCAATCACTCTATCATTACGCTCGTCATCAGCCAGCTCATTACAAAATACCACCAAATGATATAGATGCTCTGGGGTATGTAGACGATAGATAACCTTGCCATAGCCGTTCTCATCCAAATCCCACAGATGAGTGTTGAGCGTCCATTTTTCTCTATCAATTTTACGCAGTAATGTACGCACAAAGCTAACGCGGGTTTGATGCATGGCGCCCAGTCTTTGGGCATCCATAATCACATTACGAGTACGGAAACCTGTACTAAGTAAAGGCGGCTTTACGTCGATACTTTTATCATTTGCATAAACCATATTCATAATGTCACTACCTTACCTAATATACTGAGCCAGCAGCTTTGTTAATAATCTCAATGAGGATGTCTATTATTTACCGTTTGGTGATCTAGAACCTTAATCAGTTTTTTGCGTCATGCTTTCTTTAGATGGTTGAGCGTTTTCGGCTTCACTGATTTTATGCCTTACTTCTACTTTATTAGGACGATACAAGTCTTGCTCTCGTGCCATTTTCTGAGCAATCTGTGGACCATTCCATAGTGAAGGCAATAATACAAAAGAGACTGGCACGGCGGTAATCACGATAAAGGACTGTAATGCGGTTACGCCACCTGAGCCAAGCGAGATTAAAACAATTGCTGTCACCCCCATCATGATGCCCCAAAAGGTGCGAATCATGGCGTTTGGTTCACGCTCGCCACTGATGACCACACTGATGGTATACGTCATCGAATCGCCCGTCGTAACGATGAAGACCGTGGTCAGAATCAGAAACAATATCGAGGTAATCAAAGGAAATGGGAGTTGCTGCGTCACGGCCAATAGCGCACCAGGTAAGTTGAAGCCTTCAAATGCACTACTGACACTGCCGGGGTTGGCAATCTCAAAAGCCAGGCCAGAACCACCGACGACCGTGAACCAAAAGCACGTCACAAGCGGGGCAATAATACATACGGTGGTAATCAGCTGACGAATAGTACGACCGCGTGAAATACGAGCGATAAAGATTGCCATCATAGGGCCATAACCCAAGAACCAACCCCAAAAGAATACCGTCCACCAACTCAACCAACCTTCATCACCACGAAACGTCGCCATCGGGACAAAGTTGTCAATCATAGTGCCGACACCCTGAATGTAGCCGTTGACAATAAAATTGGTCGGACCAAATATTAAGATAAAGACCATCAGTGCAAAAGCCAAGATGACGTTGAAGCGACTGAGCAGCTGCATACCACGAGTCAGTCCACTGATCGCAGACAACGTATAGAGTATGATGGCGAAGACAATAATGATTAGCTGAGTGGTGAACGTATCGGGAATACCGAATAACTCATTGAGTGCATAGCTGGTCTGCAAGCCCAAGAAACCAATAGGACCGATCGTGCCCGCAGCAACCGCTACAATACAGCAAGCATCAATGATTGCGCCCGTATGGCCTGTGAGTACGCGCTCACCAAACATAGGATAGAGTAAGGTACGAGGCTTCAACGGCAAGCCTTTGTCATAATGCAAATGCATGATCACAATCGCGGTTAAACTACCTACAATCGCCCACGCCAAAAACCCCCAATGCATAAATGATTGAGACAAAGCATTAAAAGCGCGTTGCTGTAGGTCGGCTGACTCACCGTATAAAGGAGGTGCTGACACGAAATGCGCGATTGGCTCGGCGGCAGCCCAAAAAACCCCACCACCGGCCAGTAGTGTGCAGAAAAGAATGGCCATCCACTTAAAACTGTCTATCTCAGGTACAGGTAAATTACCCAGTATCACGCGACCTGTACGACCAGCACCGACAGCCAAAGCAATAACAAAGGTCGCTAGTAGCAATATTTGCCAAAAAGGCCCAAATATTTTGACGGACCACGAGAAGCCCACTTCGACTATTTTTGCTAAGCGCGCTTCTGCAAAGATTGCCATCAAGACAAAAGCTACAATGAAACCACCGCTGTACCAAAATGCTGGATTTTTGAGACCTAATGTATCGGTAGAAATAGCGGCGGCTTTGGTGTCATTTGCTCCTTGATTAACAGGCGCTGAGCGTCCTTGCTCATCTTGATTAAATCCCTTTAAATCGGCCATGATGTGGCTCCATATTCTAACGTTTCGTTATTTAAATCAGGTGCATAGCAATAATGATGTATCTAAACAATCTCGCTACACCGTCTACTTCAAAAGGTTTTATGCTATAAAACGCATGTCGTCTTATAGCAATGTCGATCGCCCATTCATTAATAGTAATACTTTAAAAATAATTGGCTAGACTAAAGGCTTTATGCCATTTCCAAGGAAATCAAACCAGTTTTGACCGATGACTTTTCCAGCATCACTTTCATTAAAGCCATGTTTGAGCAGACCGTTATAGATATTTTCCATACCGTCTTTGCCAGCGAACCATGGCAAAGTATCTGGCCAACCTGAATTACTGGCATTGCCTTCGCCATAGTCCATCGCTTTTGACCAACGTCCATTACGCATCCACTCAAGTACAGCTTGTGGTTGATTAAGACATAAATCACTGCCAATCGCTAAATGCTCTACGCCATACTTATCAGCGCAATTGGCAATCATGGTACAGAAATCATCAAGCGTACAGTCACTACCATTTGGCAAATGGAATGGATATAAACTAAACCCTAACAACCCGCCTGCTTGGGTCAAGGCACTGATGACGGTGTCCGATTTATTACGCAGGGCCTCATGAGCCGTGGCGGGATTGGCATGGCTGATACATATCGGACGCGATGACACTTCTATCGCCTCAAGCGTTGAGCGCTCAGCGCTGTGTGACATATCGATAATCATACCGACACGATTCATCTCAGCGATGGCTTGCTGACCAAAACGGGTAATACCGCTGTCATTCTGCTCATAACAACCCGTCGCCAGTAAGCTCTGGTTGTTGTAAGTCAGTTGCATAATCAATAAACCTAAGCGGCGCATCACGCTAATCAAACCAATTTCATCATCAATTAGTGAACAGTTCTGCGCGCCAAAGAAGATGCCAACTTTGCCTTGCTCTTTGGCCATCTTGATATCAGCTACTGAGTACACAGGCAAGATAAGATCTGAGTTTTGCTCAAAGCGTGCATGCCATTCAGCAAAGCGAGTTGTGGTTTGGCGAGCGTCTTCGTGATAGACCAAGGTGGCGTGTACCGCATTGATGCCACTAGCTTGTAGCATCTTGAAGTAGTCGCGATCCCAATGGCTATACTGTAATCCGTCAATAACGATATGGTCTTGGTACATATCAACTCCATTTAATACTTTTATAAGTGACCGCTATTAAGTGCGTGTTTACACCCTGCCGCGTCGATAGCGGCTAACATGCTTGTCAAAAAGGTTTCTAATACGCTTTTTGATAAGCGGTCTTGACGATGGTATAGAACTCTTTGGCATATTGACCTTGCTCGCGCGGGCCAAAGCTTGACTGTTTACGACCACCAAATGGCACGTGATAATCAGTACCTGCAGTTGCTAGATTGACCATGACACAGCCAGCTTGTACTTGCTCTTTGAACATCGCACTGCTGCGTAAGCTTTGGGTAATGATACCGCCCGTCAGACCAAAACGCGTGTCATTGGTCATGGCAATCGCTTCGTCCAAATCCTTGACACGCATGACACAAGCCAGCGGAGCAAACACCTCTTCTTGGTTGATATCCCAGCTGTTGTCCGTCTCGGTAAATAACGTCGGCGACATATAGTAGCCGTCATGCGGCATCTCTAAACGCTCACCACCAAAGGCTAAATTTGCACCAGACTGTTTGGCCTTTTCGATCCAGTCCATGTTTGATGCCAGCTGCTTGTCATCGACAACAGGACCCATAAAGATACCTGCATCAAGCGCATGGCCGACTTTTAAGGTTTTCATTTTTGCGACCACACCTTCGACAAAGGCATCATGAATACTGTCCATTACGATGAGGCGTGACGAAGCGGTACATTTTTGTCCCGAACCACCAAACGCACCAGCCACTGCCGCATCGATAGCGACTTGCAGATCAGCATCGTCAGCGATAACCAAGGCGTTTTTGCTGCCCATCTCAAGCTGACAACGAATAAAGTTTGGTGCCGTTGCAGCAGCGACCTTGCGACCTGTTGGTACAGAACCTGTAAAGCTAACCGCATCGATATCTGTAGAATTAATGAGCGCATCACCGACTGACGAGCCGCCACCCAATAGCAGGTTAAACGTACCTTCTGGCATACCTTGACGATGGATGATTTCAGCCAATGCCACTGCGCTGGCAGGCGTTAAATTGGCAGGCTTCCAAATGACAGTGTTACCAAAGGCTAGCGCTGGCGCGATTTTCCATACAGCGGTGGCAGTTGGAAAATTCCAAGGTGAGATAATGGCAACCACACCGACTGCTTCGCGGGTAACTTCGACTTTAACACCAGGACGCACTGAATCAGCCGTATCACCCATTTGACGCAATACTTCCGCCGCATAGTAATGGAAGAACTGACCTGCGCGATAAATCTCGCCGCGACCTTCCGCAAACGGCTTACCTTCTTCAAGAGACAACAGCGTACCTAGCTCATCACAGCGAGCAATCATTTCATCGCCAATTGCTTGTAGGATAGACTGCTTTTTTTCTAAAGCGGTCGCTTCCCACTTTGGCTGGGCTTGACGCGCTGCAGCGATGGCATCTTTGACTTGATCGCCACTGGCTTGTGCGAACTCGCCGATAGTTTCAGTGATATCAGATGGGTTAATATTGGCAACGGTATTTACGCCTGCCTGCCATTCACCATTGATGTAAAGTGATTTGGTTGGGTCTTGCTGCAATATCTGTTGGGCGGTGTGAGCTGACATAAGAGCTTCCTTGATAAAATATTAACTATTTGATTTATTGACTAGATTACATTCAAAATTTAAGGCACAGCGGCATATACAACCAACTCAACCAGCATCTCTTCACGAGCCAATCCGGCTATCACTAGCGCCGCACGATTTGGATAGGGTGCTTCAAAGTATTCGGCATAAACTTGATTGACTGTTTTTAGATAGTCGCGATCGGTCACATAAATCATGACCTGTAATACCGAATCCATGCCAACATTGGCACATTCTAGTGTGTGCTTGAGATTGTCTAGCGTTTGGCGCGTTTGCGCTTCTATACCGCCTGCAACCACATCACCATTTTCATCGATAGGAATTTGAGCGGTGTACAAGGTTCCGTTATTAGTGATGGCCCACTCCAAAGGGGCTTTAGACGCATAAAGCGAGGTTTTAACGGCCTGTTTGTTTGAGTGAGTCGTCATATTGTCATGTCCTTTGATAAGTGATTTCAGCAATAAGCGATCTGAGATTTATTTAATCACTGCCAATTGCCATATGACTTATCCTACTCAATTCATATCGATAAATCTAACTAATTAAATTTGAATTTTGATAGATTTAATCTATCATTTAAGATAAATTATTAAAGAACAGTTTTGGATGGTTTGAATATGAAGCTACAGCAATTGCGTCATTTTTTATTTGTCGTGGAAGAAGGAGGCTTTCGTGCGGCGGCAGATCGCGCCAACCGTTCGCAAGCTGCTTTGTCAGCCTCGATAAAGGGATTGGAAAAAATACTCGGTCAGCGTTTATTTGAAGTGGGAAATAAGGCTATATTGACGCCTTTTGGTGAGACCTGCTTACCAAAAATTGAGCAATTCCTTACCGTTTATCAAGCGCTAGAAGATGACTTAAAAGCATCCGCATCTGGTGATAAAGGTAAAATCAGGATGGCAAGCGTGCCGTCGCTAGTAACTAAGCTACTACCTAGCGTATTGGTCGAATACTCAAAAAAGTATCCTGATATTGAGATTGTATTGATAGATGACAATTCTGTTGGTGTGGCCAATCGATTGTTGGCAGGTGAGATAGATTTGGCACTAGGCAATTGCACCAGTATTGATCAAATGAATATAGATTTCACCCTGCTCATATCAGATCCGATTGGCGTGGTCTGTCTTAAAAGCAATGAGCTGAACAACGAGTTAAATCAGTCGCAGGGGCTAACATGGCAGCAACTCATGTCGCAGCCATTTATTTATAACGGTACTTGCAGGTTGCTCGAAAACACACCAGCTGAGGCGCTCAATCGCAGGGCCAGATACACAGTCGAAAACATTACATCGCTATTCTCATTATTGCGTAATGATCTGGGTATCACCACGTTACCTAAGCTTGCCTTCCCTGCTAATGAACCCGAGCTGGTTTGGATAGATTTGGTTGACCCTTCTTTAAACCGACAGATCGGAATTTTTAAACTCGCTAATAAATCTATCTCTCCCCCAGCCCAAGCTTTTTATGATCTCTGTGTTGCGTATGTTCAAGAGCACTATTTACTGTAATTAGGTTATCTATTATTTTCTCTCTCCTATTGAATCACTAACTACCGTAAATCATCGACGACAGCTAGCATTGCAATTAGTGATGCTTCCCCTAATTTGATAGAACGCTCTGGTGACCAACCCATCTCTTCGTCAGGCAGATTATTGTTGTCTTTAAATGGCATCTCTAACGTATTAGCGAGGCAATCAAAACGTTCTGCCACCCAATTGGTGGCAACGGTCATATTGGCAGCACTCGGTGCATCAATCTCATAGCCAACTTCGGACTGAAAATCGGCACTGGCTAATTTTAATACGTCTGAAAATCTATCGCGTAGCTGGGCGAGACGGTCACTATAACTTGGCGTCCCTTGTGACCCAGCTAGGAATACGTATGGCAATGCTTCATCGCCATGCACATCATAAAATAGATCCACGCCTGTCGCTTCCATTTTATTAATCACATGAAATACTTCAGGGCTTTTGTCTAAGCTTGGACTTTGCCATTCACGATTTAAATTGGTTCCGACAGCGTTAGTACGCAAGTGACCACGCACACTGCCATCAGGGTTCATGTTAGGAACAATATAAAAGTTGGCTTTGTCTAATAACTGTTTACCAGTCGCGTTATCACTATCTAGCAAGCTATACAATAAGCCATCGATGAGCCACTCAGCCATCGTTTCACCTGGATGCTGACGTGCGGTAATCCATATATTGCGCTTGTGGGCAGCACCATCGCCAATCTTAACCAAAGTTAAATCGCGCTTATCAAGCGTTTCGCCTAGATGCTCCAAAGTTACTAACGGGTGCATCTGCACGGCTGCCAATAAATCTTGGTGACGCTCATAGCTGTAAGGCGCAAAATAAGCAATTTGAATGGTTTCGCATTCTAACTCTGCCACGATGGTTAATTTGCCATCTTTATAAGCCGTTGGCAGACGAAACCAATGCTGACGATCATAAGAAGCAACTGCTTGGTAATTTTCCCACCCTTCAAGGTAAGATGCCTCCCCTGCATTCATAATATTGAGAACGTACTGCTCGCCTATCTGACCGGACAGACGAAAGTTAAACCACTGAAAAAACGCTTCACCAACGTCTGGACGAATGGCTAATTGAATATCGTTTTTGTCTTCTACATTGATAACGTCAATATTTCCTGCATCAAAATTTGCCGTGATATGCATAATCGCTCCTTAATTGTTTTTTATAGTTGTCTTTTGAAATAGTTGTGTTGTAAAAAATATGATGAGATATAAGAAAAATGGTAGATATGCATTTACTTGGTCATAGTAAATTTCTTTTCAAGTCATTGGCTTATCAAGCTTATCTATTCAGATCAATTTATATGCTCAACTATCGAAGGTTTAGATCAACCATCAGTCAATAATTCTACACTGACTTGAAAAAAATAGTCATCCTTAATCGTGATGCCAACCTTGCCTTTATGAGCATTAGCGATAGCCTGAACGATAGATAGCCCTAGTCCTGTACCTGAGTGCTGATGGCTAGTCTTATCGTGACGATAGAATCGCTCAAATAACTTATCAGCTTCACTCTGGTTTAACGGTTTATCTAAGCGATTGGTCATAGTTATTCTTAACCATGGCTGCTTTGAGGGTCGAACCTCATCTTTAGCCACATTAAGTGAGGTGCCTGAGGTGATGACGGTAGCGGATATCATGATAGTACTATCACTAGCTGCGTAATAAATGGCATTTGACATCAGATTAGCAAACAGCCGCTGCAATAGGCCTTCATCACCTAATACTGTCTTAAATTCGCCTGATCTTTCAAAAGTTATCCCTCGATCCTCTGCAATCATTTCATAGTAATCAACGAGCTTGGTGATTAAGTTTTCAGTATCTACGTGACTAATTTGCGAGTCACTTAATCCTTTCTGAGTTTTTGCCAGTAGCAACATATTGTTTATCATGGCTGACAGCTGCTCTAACGTGTCATGCTGATGATGTAGTTGCTCGATGTATTCGTCGCCTTCTCTTGGCTTAGTTAACATGACCTGCGTTTGTGTACTAAGCGTCGCTATTGGGGTGCGGAGCTCGTGGGCGATATTGTCTGAAAATCGTGACAAAGATTCAAAATTGCTTTCAAGCTTGACCATCATTGAGTTGTAAGATTCTGCGAGCGGTCGCAGCTCTAATGGCATGTCACTGACGGTTACTCTTTCATCCAACCTTTCAGGATTGATTCTTTTCATTTTTTGTACGATAGTGGCCAAAGGCGCAAACCCCCAATACACACTTAATGCGGCGATTGAGACGAGTAATAGTGTAATAGCGAATAAAATCATACTAAGCTGACGATTGAACTGTAATAAATACTGATGATGTACATCTATAGGTAACGCGATAAGCGCGAGCATTTTGTCGTCTTCAATGACCATCGCTCGATAGTATCTGCTGTTAATACTCATCACAAACTGTTGCTTATCGTTATCTTGTCGCAGTGACAACAGATTAAACGCTTCCCCTAGCTCTTGAGTAAAGTTGTTGGGGGTACTAGACAGTATCTGTCCCTCTTTGTTAGCAATGACCGTTTTTAGATCGTAATCTAGCCAAGAAGAATGCAGATGATCGGCCTCCTCTGATGCTTCTGCAGAAAATGACGTTGTATCAGATGACAAGCTTAACGGTGGCTGGTTATTTAATAGACCTTGAGAATTTGTTAGCATTTGAGAGGTTATATGGCTGTTAGGTTCTGCCACTTGCTTACGTAAGTTAAACGCGGCATGAGTCATAATCTCAGCATCCATTTGTTCAAAATGACCCTTAACAGAGTGCTGTACCCAAATATAAATAATAATCTGTGACATAACGACAAATATCGTGAGCAACAACACAGTACGCCACAATAGTGGCAAGCGTCGATTATCCAACCTGTGTTTCATATTAGATATTGCCAGCTTCGTAAGACGGATTATTATCAAGCACTGTATCGACAGCCTCCAATCGGTAACCCATACCGCGCACAGTATGAATCAGCTTTGCCTCATGCTCATCATCTATTTTTATGCGAAGACGCCTTATCGCCACATCAATCACATTGGTATCATTTTCAAAATTCATATCCCATACTTGAGAAGCAATGACTGAGCGCGGTAGCACCTCGCCTCGGCGCTCCAATAGAAACTGTAATAATGAGAACTCTTTTGCCGTGAGCTTAATAGCCTTGTCTTTTCTATGCACAGTGCGCTTGGCAATGTCCATTTTAAGATCCGCTATTTGCAGGATCGTACTTTGATAATCGGATTGATTGGCACGTCGTAATAAGCTTTTGATTCTAACGATCAATTCTGCAAACGCAAAAGGCTTGGTCAAATAATCATCGCCCCCAATCTCAATCCCTTTTATTTTATCGCTTAAGTCATCTTTTGCCGTTAGAAAGAGCACGGGAGTACGCTTACCTGCCGCTCGGTAATTGCGCACCAGCTCAAAGCCACTAACATCAGGTAGCATGACATCCATCAGTATCACGCTAAACTCTTCCGTCATCAATGCATGATAGCCATCTAAACCTGTTATGTGATGATCCACAATAAAACCAGCTTCCGTTAAACCTTTTTTTATGTACTCGCCAAGCTTCAACTCATCTTCTACCAGCAGTACTTTCATGGTAATTCCTCAGTACGATTATAATTATTTAACGTTTTAACCCACACAGATGACAAAATTGACTGGTAGCTGACAAAGATGTCATCTGTTCGTAATCAGATTGTCAGCCTTCATTTGCTAATCTGTATGAATGAAACATAGTTGTTCATATCTAGCGACTATGAATTATTTTCACAGGTAATCAATTTAAATATCTAACAACTTAAATGCTTAACCAACTTAAATATCTAACAACTTACAAAAGAGGTTTTACATGAAAACATATGGTTCATTCAAAAAAGCAGTACTGCTATCGGCTTCTGTACTTATTGGTATTACTGCGGCTAATGCGCACACTACCGAGCTAAGTACTTCAGTCATCAATAACTGTGATGCGGTTACTGACTTTGCAAAAAACTTGGATCACAACGATGCTCAGCTCTCAAATTCACAAATGAAAAGTTATATCGATGCGAGAGTGGCTTGTGAGATTGAACACAAAGATCAACATCTACAGTCTGAAAAATACTTCATCAACAAATATGGTAGCGATAAGTAACATGAGCTCTGATGTTATACTAAAGGATTGATGACAACATTAAAAACTAAAAACAGCAAGATGACAATATTGTAATCTTGCTGTCATCTCTCTGTCAGAATCAATGAAGTATGCTTTAAAATAACTTAACATCCCAAAGATTTTTTGACTTTATACCAAATCAAATAAGGATTTACCATGTCATTATTCAAATCAATGCCACTATCTAAATCAATCGTAGCCACTGCTATAGCCTTAGTTGTTTCAACGTCAGCGTTGGCACATGACCCAAAAATGCATGCGCAGAAAGATCAGATGAACTGCGAAAAGATGGAAAAGCATATGGATATGATGGGAAAAATGGATCATAGCAAAATGGATATGAACGATCCTGCTATGAAAGCCATGATGACCAACATGAGCAAAATGAAAGCGATGTATCAAAAGCACTGTGTTACTAGTAAAAGTGACTCTTAGGCATTGCTCGTAGAAATTCAATATTACTGTTAGATCATTTTATCGAGCAGTAATTGAGTGTTAACGAAAATGGATTTTTAGGACAAACCTATGAAGTTTTTACTAGGAATACTTTTTACCGTCTTTGTCGCGATTGTGGGTGTTTTTATTGTAGTGACTAGTGGTGTGATAAATATCGGCGCTGATCAAGACCATAGTCCACTGGTTTACAATTTTTTAGAGACTGCCCGCACGCGTTCAATAGCGAATGCTAGTAAGGACATTACGGTTCCCAACTTAGAAAAGACAGAAATGATCAGCTCGGGCGGTGCCGATTACAAAGATATGTGTGCAGGTTGTCACTTGTCTCCTGGGGTAGAAAGCACTGATTTTAGCGCCAGTTTATATCCTAAGCCGCCAAGTTTTACCAATGTTGAATTGGTTGAACGCTATAAGACCGATGCCGGTGCTCAGCAAGCTTTTTGGGCCATTAAACACGGCATTATGGCATCAGGTATGCCAGCATGGGGCGCTTCGCACGATGACGATAGAATGTGGGCAATGGTCGCTTTTATCAGATCGTTACCTGACTTAGATGAAAATCAATACACCATGCTAACGACTAGGATAGACGATGATATGTTGGACATGTCATTTGATGGTGAGATGGATATGTCTGGTGATGGTGAGATGGATATGTCTGGTGATGGATCCGGCATGCAACATTGATTATTCGTAAGAAATGCAGTACTAAATAGTGCTGCCTTTTGCGATTTGAGTTTTACCAATACCACTTTGGTCAGTGTTACGGCTTTAATTTTTATAAATTTGATCGTCAGATAAACGCTCAGGAGTGATTTTATGAGACGCTATACCAATATATTTTCTAGTGAACACAACCGGTTATCTGGTCGTGTTCTTTTAGTGATGATGACATCTTCACTATTATTAGCGGCTTGTAGTCAACCTAACGCTGCTGCTGACTCAACACCAGCGACTGAGCCAACGACCGCTACGCCAACAGAGCAACCAAAAGCGGAAATAATGCCTGTCAGTGCTCATTCAGACACCCAGCCAACTATCCTAAAAAATATCTCAGCCACCGTTTATAAAGACGCCAATTGTGGCTGCTGTAAAGAATGGGTCGGTTATGTCGAAGGTCATGGCCTAAATGCAACCGCACAGAACGTTGAAGATTTGTCCTTGTTTAAAGAGCGCTACAGCGTACCGCAGCAGATGCGCTCTTGTCATACCGCCGTCACTACTGACGGCTATGTATTTGAAGGTCATGTCCCTGCCAAATATATGGCACAGTTCCTAAAAAACCCACCAAGTGATGCGATTGGTCTTGCCGTACCTGGCATGCCAGTTGGTAGCCCTGGTATGGAATATCAAGATAAATTTATGCCATATAAAGTGATGCAACTTAACAAAGATGGCTCAACAGCCATTTATGCAACCATTGAATCACCGCAGCAGCAATCATAGTTTGAGTGACGTTTAAATAGCTTATCCAGCTCTACTAATGGGCTGTCGAAGACATAAGCTTGACTGATAAACATATAGACTCAACTCCCATTTCATGGATTAAGTTAGGTAAATAATTATGAACAAGAATATGCTTAACCGCAGGCGTTTTTTGACAGGGTCCTCTACTCTATTAGGGGCATCCATGCTATCCACATTGCCGTCTATTGCCAATAGTGCGCTCGGAAAAGGTCAACAAAACGTAGCCGTCAACAGTGATAAATCTGACCATATCGTACCTATCTTAACCGGTAATGAGTTTGACCTGTATGTCAGCAAGAAGCCCGTTACTGTCAATGGCAAGTCGAGTATGGCAACCCTCATCAATGACTCGCTGCCAGCGCCAACGCTAAAGATGCAAGAAGGCGATACCGTGACCATCCGTGTCCATAACCAGATGAATGAGTCGACCTCTATTCATTGGCATGGCTTGCTCGTCCCATTTGAGATGGATGGTGTGCCAGGTATCAGCTTTGATGGTATTCCTGCGAACAGTACCTTTACCTATAAATTCAAACTCATTCAGTCAGGTACATATTGGTATCACTCCCATACTGGCTTTCAAGAGCAAACTGGAATGCGCGGCGCTATCGTCATTGAGCCTAAAGGCCGCGAACGCCATCCAGTCGCCGAAGATCACGTGATTTTATTGAGTGATTGGACACACCGCGATCCGCATAACTTGCTAAAGCTATTAAAGCAGCGTGCTGACTTTGATAACTACCACTTGCCAGATTTTAAAAAGCTGCTGTCTGATATTGCCGCAACAGATCTGGAAGCCGCTTATGACAAGCGCAAAATGTGGAATAAGATGCGCATGATGCCAACGGATTTCACCGATCTGTCTGGTGAAAAAACCTTTACCTACCTTATGAATGGTAAGACCACCGCCGCCAATTGGACACAGCTAGTGAAAGCGGGACAGCCCGTCAAACTGCGCTTTATCAATGCTTCAGCGCAAACCATCTTTGATGTGCGTATACCGGGTCTGAAAATGACCGTCGTCTCAACGGATGGCAATGATGTCGCGCCCGTTGCGATTGATGATTTCCGTATTGGGGTGGCTGAGACTTATGATGTCATCGTCACGCCGACCAAAGATGCACATACCATATTTGCCCAAAACATTGATCGTTCGGGCTATGTCGCGACCACGCTTGCAACCAAAAAAGGTGCTCGTGCTGCAATACCTGCTATGGATAAGATCGAGTGGCTGACCATGGCTGATATGATGGGTGCGATGGGTGATAAAGGCTACAAAGCAAAACACGCCAAGACCGAGTATGACTTTAAATCTGATATGCGCGTCGACAGTCCACGTATGAACCTCGATGACCCCGGTATTAACCTGCGTGAGATTGATAGAAAGGTTTTAACTTATGACCAATTGCGCTCCGTGGACGAGCAAGTATTGGCAGAGCAGCGCAAACCTACTAGAGAGATTGAGCTGCATTTAACGGGTAATATGGAACGCTATATTTGGGCGTTAGATGGTGTCATGTTCAAGGATGCAACGCCTGTTAATATTAAACCTAACGAGCGTGTACGCATTACCTTAGTCAATGACACCATGATGAACCATCCGATGCACCTGCATGGTATGTGGAGTGATTTGCGCACCCCATCTGGAGACTTTCAGGTACGTAAACATACGATTGTGGTTCAGCCAGCGCAAAAGATTAGCTTCGATGTGACGGGTGAAGTTGGACGATGGGCATGGCATTGCCACCTGCTTTATCACATGGAAGCCGGTATGTTCAGAGAAGTTGCCGTCGTTTAACAAACCTTCGAATATGAGGCTTATTATGAAAGTATCTAAGAAAAATCTGCCATTCATTGGTTTGTCATCGCTAGTCTTGCTCACCTCATCGTTTGCAACGGCTGCTGATATGTCTGGCATGGATCACAGCGGTATGGATATGTCAGGCGATATGTCTGGTATGGATCATAGCGGCATGGATATGTCAGGCGATATGTCTGGTATGGATCATAGCGGCATGGATATGTCAGGCGATATGTCTGGTATGGATCATAGCGGCATGGACATGTCGGGCGATATGTCTGATATGGATCATAGCGGCATGGATATGTCAGGCGATATGTCTGGTATGGATCACAGTGGCATGGATATGTCAGGCGATATGTCTGATATGGATCACAGCGGCATGGACATGTCGGGCGACATGTCTGGTATGGATCATAGTGGCATGGACATGTCAGGCATGGATCATGGCAGTATGGATATGTCTGGGATGCAAGGCGGGCAGCCGCCAGCCGATGCTCGCAGTCCAGACTATTCAAACGGTGTTCCCTATGGGCAGTATGGTAAGCCAATGATGATGGGCAGCATGCCGTTATGGGGAGTATCAGTAGACGACTTGGGCTATCAGTTTGATGAGGATCAAATCAACTTCGAAGCGACGGGTTGGTATGGTACTGACAGTAATCGTATCAGGCTACGCACTGAAGGTAGTGCTCAAACTAAAGATGATAAAGAAATCGATAGCTTAAGCTCGCTTGCTTATTGGAAACCACTGAGCATTTTCTGGAATGGTGAAGCTGGTGTCGCTTACGATACTGAAAACGATAACGCTGCCCTTATGGCAGGTATTGTCGGTACCGCGCCGTATTTTATCGAAACAGATGCGAGAGCCTATTTATATACCGATGGTCAACTTCGCCTTGATTTAGGCGCAGAGTACGAATGGCGTTTGGATCAGCATTGGGTGGTCATACCAGAGGTGGGATTGACTGCCTTTAGTAAAGATGACCATGATAATGGTATTACCAAGGGCTTTAATGAGATGGAAGCTGAGGTTAGGCTGACTTACGAGACGTTCAGTCGCCAGCTAGCACCTTATGTGGGTTTGAGTTATGAGACAGCGCTTGGCAAGGCTCGTGGTCAACGACGTCAACATAATGAATCGGTTGATAACAGTAGTTTAACTGCGGGAGTTAAATTCTGGTTTTAATATTATTAAAATAATAGGAGATATACTATGAATGCTTCAGATCAAAGCACCATGAATCATCAACAGGGCATGAACCCGTATGTAAAGTTCACCCTGATGATTGTGACGTCTACGATTGTGATGTACATCATGATGTATTTCAATACTTATGAATGGAGTCATATTTATTTTAGTGAAACCCGAGCTTATATGGCGCTCTACATGGGTGCCGGTATGGCAGTGGTCATGTTGGCATTTATGACCAATATGTATAAGAAGACCAAGGTCAACTTAATGATTTATGGTCTGAGCGTGTTGATGTTTGCTGTTGGTATCTGGGGCGTGCGATCACAAGCAACTGTCGATCAAGTCGATTGGATGCAAGCGATGATACCGCATCACTCGATTGCTATTCTCACCAGTAGTCGTGCTGATATTGAAGATCCGCGTGTACAACAGCTTGCTGACGATATTATAAAAGCGCAAAAACGCGAAATCGCTGAGATGAAGCAATTGATTGAAGAGCTGGAATAATATGATGGTTTACCAGTGAACGCTGCGAAAAACGATCACTTTTTTCTGCTTAGACGCTCAATGACCCAGCCTGCTAGTGGGAAGGACACCAGCTGTGTCAACGGAACGAGTATGATCGTTTCAATTAATACCACCACTGGCAAGCTTAACCCTTGAGTCACAGGCTTCAATAACGTTAATACAATTAGGAGTGTTGGATAGAGTCCGACATATCCTACTAATATGCGTATAAGTCTGTCTTTAGTATTCTGATTCATTATATGATACCGACTGATGATTAGGGTCTGTTAAACATTCAAATGTGGTACTGGCAGTGGCTATTTTTTAGACAATGCGCAGTGAAATTTTTGATGCCTAGTCATTCTAGGTTAGACAATTTTGCCATGTATTAGCAAAAAATAGTCCTGCCCTGAAAGGCTGATGCTAAAATCACCTCAAACGTTGTTATAAACCTAGCTAAGGTCTCGACATTATCGTCGGTTTACGCCTAGTTTGATGCGATTTTAGCGATCAGCAGTCCTAATATTTGAATGTTTAACAGACCCTAAATTTATAAATAGAAATAAGGCCAAAAATAGCCTTATTTCATTTATTACTATTGTTTTTTTAACTATGCTTGATAATAAGGATAATCGCTGTAGCCAACGTCAGTGCCACCATACATAGTGGCAGGATCTACTTCATTAAGTGGCCAATTATTGGCGATACGCTCAGGTAGATCAGGGTTGGCAATAAAGGGGCGACCAAACGCAAATAAATCGCCATAGCCTTTGGCTAAAATATTGACTGCTTTTTCTACGGTATATTTACCCGCATAAATAATACGTCCTGAAAATTCTTCTCTTACCGCTTGATAAAAAGTGTCTGGCAAATCAGGCGCATTATCCCAATCGGCTTCTGCAATTGACAAGTAAGCAATGCCCGCTTGCTCAAGCAATTTGACCGCTTCGACATACGTATGATGGGGATCTGACTCTACCAATCCTAAATACACGCGCGTCTCATCCGTACTCGCAAACAAAGGCGCAAAGCGTACGCCTAAACGATCCGCACCAACCACATCACTAACAGCAGCGACGATTTCTTTTAAGAAGCGCAGACGATTGGTCAACGACCCACCATATTGGTCATCACGGGTGTTGCTATGCTCAGAAATAAACTGATTGACCAAATAACCATTAGCACAATGCAGCTCTACCCCATCAAAACCTGCCTCCAGTGCATTGCGTGCGGCTGCCGCATACATCGTTACCAGCTCACCAACTTCATCAGTACTGAGAGCACGGGGCTCACTTGGATCGGCCAATGCACCTTCACCTGGGCCTGTTTCAATAAATACTTTTACGTTGTCAGCAGCAATCGCTGATGGGCCTACAGGCTGAGCACCTTGTGGCTGCAAGCTGGTATGAGACACACGCCCAACATGCCATAACTGAGCAAAAATAATACCACCTTTAGCATGTACTGCTTGCGTAACTTTTTTCCAGCCTTCAATTTGGGCTTGCGAATGGATACCGGGTGTCCACGCGTAACCTTGGCCTCTTGGCTCAATCTGCGTACCTTCCGTCACCATAAAGCCTGCTGTCGCACGCTGTGCATAATAGCTGGCCATTAAGTCATTAGGAATATTGTCAGGCTGCGTGCTACGAGAGCGTGTCAATGGCGGCATTACGATACGGTTTTTGAGCGTATAAGGCCCAAGTTCTACAGAGGAAAATAGTGTACTTGTATTTAGAATGGTTTGTGTCATAAATGTCTCTTTTAAAGCAGCTGATGGCTTATTATTAAATGTATTTGGCCTGTTTTGATGCTTAATAGCTCATTTAGTTGCTACTTAAGCAATGTTGGTCAGCATAGCGTTTTGAGGGTACAATTAGAAACAACCACTTATTGTTTAAGATACAACTATTAATGGTATGAGTTATGAATGGTATGAATCGGCTCGATATTAAGCAGCTTAGAGTATTACAGGCTTTGCTTGATCTAAAAAACCTCTCACAAGTCGCACGCAAAATGGGGCTGACCCAACAAGCCATTAGTGAGCAGTTGCGTAAGTTACGTGAGGTGTTTGATGATCGTTTGTTTATTCGTCAAGGCAATAGCATGGTGGCAACGCCAAAGGCGCTATCGATGCAGCAACCTATTGACCATATATTAAAGCAGTTGGAAGATTTGTTAGAGCCAGAGGTTTTTATGCCGCAAACATATAAAGGCGTCTTTACGATTAGCGCAACCGACTATGCAACGCAGGCATTATTACCGCAGTTGTTTAATATTACGCGCCGCGACGCACCGGATTTGAAGTTGATCGTACGCGACTTTGCCTCAGACAATATCAATCAGCTGATTGCAGCAGGTGAGCTTGATTTATTGATTACCTTTCCTGAATTCATCCCTGATAACTTATCGTATGTCACTCTGTTTGAAGAGCAACATTTATGCGTGACGGGTTGTGAAAATACCTTTGCCACAGAGCCATTAACACTGACGCAAGTGGCTGCGCACCCGCAGTTGGTGGTGTCGCCTTCGCGTGCTAATTTGCGCGGCTCTCATGACCAATGGTTTGCAGAAAAAGGTCTAAAACGAAATATTGTGATGTCAGTTCCTAGCTTTTCGGCTGTGCCCAATATTTTGCACACGACCGATATGATTGCGTTTTATCCTTCGCGGTTATTGCCGAGCAGTAAGGTCAAAGAGCTTGAGGTTGAAGCATTGCCGCCTACTTTTAAAGTCATCGCGGCATGGCATCCACGTACTACTGACAGTGGCATACATCGTTGGTTAATTGAGCAATTACGAAATCTATAATAAGTAACGTTCCTACGTCATACTTTCCAAATTGGGTATTAAGTGGTTACTGCTTATAACTTTATTAACATCAACAAATGCACCTTTACCCACAGCACCAAGATTATAGTCTGCAAACTCATGATATAAAGTGACCACATCACCCATAATTAATAGTGCAGGTGTTGGCAATTTCGCTATCGCTTGCTGATTAGCGATACTACCAAGCGTACCGATGAGCAGCTGCTGCGTGGGTAAGCTTGCATGACTAATCACGGCAAAAGGAGTCTCGCTGTCGCGCCCCGCTGCTATCAACCCTTTGGTCAGCTCACCTAGCCGATGCAGTCCCATATAAAACACCACTGTTTGTTTGCTGTCCAAGTGTTCGTCATAGTCATTATTGGCTGCGCCTGACTTTTTGCACGCTGTTACAAACTTGACGGCTTGTGCATGATCACGGTGCGTTAATGGAATCCCTGCACGGCTAGCAGCGGCACTGGCGGCTGTGATGCCGGGAATGGATTCAAAACGAATGCCATGGCGCACAACTTCTTGCAACTCTTCGCCGCCGCGCCCAAAAATAAAGGGGTCGCCGCCTTTTAGACGAACCACTGTTTTCCCTGCCAGCGCGTGTTTGACTAGCAGCTCATTGATGCCTTCTTGCGGCAGAGCATGGTTGGCACGGCGCTTACCGACGAATATTTTTTCTGCTGTCAGCGCGCACATATCTAAGATATCCTCTGAGACTAAGCTGTCATAAAGCACTATGTCTGCGCGCTGCATGACTCGTAACGCTTTTAGAGTCAACAACTCAGGATCGCCAGAACCAGCACCGACTAAATGCACAGTGCCCACTTTCTCACCTTCTGCTATCGTTGATGATGTGTTTAGCACATTGACGTTGCATTTTTTATTGGACAAGTCATTCGAAGGTAAGGTTGCGATAAAAGCAGATGAATCAGTCATAATGGTCACTCCTAATAACACTACTAGCGCCGTGCAGATCAGCACTTCATAATGGAATACATAAGAACAAAAGATAGTACAAGATACGGTGCAAGCCTCATGCCATATCGATAACTTAACCCTCTTTCAACAGGCGTTTAGGACGCATATTCCTCAATAAGTGCATTAATTTGACTCACGCATGAGCCGCAATTGGTGCCCGCTCGGCACGCTTTACCAATGGCATGTGCGCTGGTACATTGCTGTTTGGTGATGGCATTGATGATGATGTTTTCTCCCACCGCCATGCACGAACACACCAGCGGGCCTGGATCGATATAACCTGTGGCTGGACGACCTGCCAGCAACCATTTATAGCGCTGCTGTGCAGGTATCGCATCGGTATTGGCAAAGCAGCTATCAAGCCAATGACTGCTTGGCAGCTGCGTCACTTGCGGCGCGAAATAAATAGCTAATAGTAGCCGCTCACTCGGTGTCGTAGAGATGGAAGTGCTTGGCAACGTGCGATCGACCTCTTCATTATTTGCCTCATTCGCCTCTGACTTAGTCAAAATAAAACGTAGTTGCTGCTCCGGTTTACTAAGGGTAAAAGCACTATGAACCCCTACAGTATTGGCAGCGTCATCAGTCAGCCCTTTATCCGATACAGAGCTTTGATAGGTATCGATAAACTGCTGCCAAAACTCAGGATCAAGCAATTGCTTAGCGATGCTGTCGACTGGGCTAGCAAGATTCATTAGAACGCTGTTGGTTTGGCGACTAATACTCCATGTCAGTGCTGGTAGTGTTTGAGTCGACTGCTCACTAGCCACATCAAAGCTAGAAGAGGCTGCTTGCGACTCATTGTCTGTCATTTGCTCCTTAAAGTTAGCCGCCATAGCACGAAAGTGCACTAGTATGGTGTCTTGCAAATCAGGATGCACCAAAATCTTGCCAAACGTCTGCATGGGTACAGCGCTGATACTAATCGCTGAGTTTTTTAGCTCAGGCTGTCCCGAATGGGGATCGACAACCGTCGGAATGAGCGTACCTACTCTTGCACCGCTGGCAAAGGCGTTACTCCAGTGCATGGGCATAAATGCATCACCAACACGCATGCCATCGCTGATGGCAACTTGTGCTATCACTTTTTGCTCTAGCACTTCAATGTCTGTATTTGAATCAACAGCCGCCTTATTATGTGGCTGACGCTGTTTTTTCTGCTGCTTGTTTGGCAGGTTTTGCTCATAGCGAGGATGTAGCTGCACATAGTCGCCTTTTTCAACACCAAGTTGCTCGGCGTCATCGGGATGAAGGGTCAGCATCGGCGCAGACTCATGTTGGTTAAGCTGCGGCGCAAGTCCTGTGCGGGTCATGGTATGCCACTGATCACGTAATCTACCGGTAATAAGACGTAGATTCACGGTCGATGAGTGACCGTTATGTGGCTTATCGCTCTTATTATCCTTTTCTCTATTATTGCTCGCTATATTATTGCTTTCTGTATTGCCATTAGCTTTCGGTCTTGAGCGACGCTGATGCCTATTAGGTAAGCTGGCACTATCTGAGGGTGTAATAGCGATAAAGTTTGAGTGCGCCATGGTGATTCGCTGGTCGCCCCATTGAAAGGGGGTCATTACCTCATAGTCAGCACGGTTTAGGATTGGCATTGGTAGGTCTTTAGCAAAGTTCAGATAGCGCGGTTGATTGCTAATAGAGGGCACTTGGCTAGGATCGTTTTTATAAGCAGTCAATGCCACATGCTCATTGAATATCTCGCTGGGATGCTGGTAATCAAACCCAGCTAGCCCCATGCGGTTAGCCACTTGAGACAGTATCCACCAGTCAGGCTTAGCGAGTCCTAGTGCAGGCTTCAATGCCCGTTGCCTTGAGATTCGCCGCTCAGAATTGGTGACTGTGCCTGACTTTTCGCCCCAACCTTGTGCTGGTAATACAATATCTGCGCACTTCACCGTATCGCTGTCTACCGAGCAGTCAGAGACAATGACCAAGTCACAAGCCGCTAATGCGCGGCGAAATTTATCCGCTTCAGGTAAGCTCACGACTGGATTGGTCGCCATAATCCAAATGGCTTTGATACGCCCATCTAAGATAGCATCGGCAGCATCACAAGCTTGGATGCCAACCTCTGGCGCAATAGACTGCGGTGCCTGCCAAAAGTCAGCCACCAGTTGACGATGAATACCATTACTCAAATCTAAATGTGCCGCCAGCAAATTAGCCAGCGCCCCGACTTCACGGCCACCCATGGCGTTTGGCTGACCAGTGAGTGAAAACGGACTGGCGCCTACTTTTCCTACGCGTCCGGTGTACAGATGACTATTGATAATGGCATTGACCTTGTCGGTGCCACTTTTTGATTGGTTAACGCCCATACTAAACGCGGTCACTGTCTTGTCATTGGCAGCGACTAGCTGATAAAACTGGCGTATAAGGTCAGCGCTGATTTTGCATGCTTGAGCGACTTTGTCGATGCTCCACGTCTTGGCAGCCTCCAAAGCGAGATCGACATCATTACATTGCCTGAGATAATGCTCATCGCAACAACCTTGCTGCTTAAGATAGTGCAACAACCCATTGTATAAATGCGTATCGGTGCCAGCGGCTATTGGTAAGTGCAAATCAGCAAACTCACAAGAGTCCGTACGACGCGGATCAATGACGATAAGCTTTTTACTGGGATCAATTTTTTTGGCGTCTAAAAATCGTCCAAACAAAATAGGATGGCACCATGCCATGTTTGAGCCCACCAGCACCAATAAATCGCAGGACTCTAAATCCTCATAATTACCAGGCACCAAATCAGCGCCAAACGCACGTTTGTGCCCTGCTACTGCGGAAGACATACATAGGCGTGAGTTGGAATCGATATTATTATTACCGATAAAGCCTTTGATAAACTTATTGGCGACGTAATAATCCTCAGTGAGTAGCTGTCCTGAGACATAAAACATAATACTGTCGCGACCATGCTTGGCGATCGTGTCGTTTAAGCGCGTGGCAATATCATCTAAAACGTTATCCCAATCGGTAGGATTTATAAGTGGCTCATCAGATATGTCGATAGCGTTAAAATCATTACCCAATTGCATAGGTCGATGCTGTTGCATTACCGCTTGCTTGTTTTGATAGTAAGGCTCAGTTAAGCGTCGCTCACTGCCTAAGGTTTGTGCCAGCGCACTGCCTTTTGAGCATAGTTTACCAAAGTTCGCCGGATGCTCAGGATCTCCTTTTACGCTCACTACCCCTGTCGCATCGACACTGGCTAAGACGCCACACCCTACCCCGCAGTAAGGACAAGTGGTACGTATGGTGGACGTCGTTTCTTCAGTATAAGTGGCAATAAGAGCCGTTTTTGAAGGATTGATCATGTCATCAGATTTGTTATTAGATCGGCGTATACCACTTTCTAATTCTTGGCTAGCATTCGATTTATTACTCAAGATCACTTCACTCATGACGCCGCTCCTACTATGTCTGCTGCGCTTAATAAATCCAGATCGCTATCGATATCCATGTCTCCGTTAGCCTCACTATCTGTCGTTATTTTCTCCAAATCACAGTAAGCCTCGCCAAATATCAAATCCGCTTTTATAGGCGCGATATCACTATTGCTGTTGATCAACTGGCTATAGAAACTGCCCTCATTGACCTCACCGTAGAGTACAGCGCCGATCAGTTTATTGTTTCTAAGATAGAGGCAATGATAGTGATTTACACTGGTTTGCTGATAAGTGATGGTTTCGATAGCTGCCGCTTCCTCCTCATCAAAGTCGACTTGCCCTGCTGAAAAGGCACTGATGCCAGATACTTTTAGCTTTAAAGACAGCGGTTTGCTAGTAAAAGGGTGCCAATTATTTCTGGATGCTAAGCCATCGTTTGATTTCCTCGCATCTTTTAGGACAGAAACTAAGGTATCAACTTGCTGATTGACGGGCGCCACCATACCGAACAGCTCACCGTCTAGCTCCACACATTCACCAATAGCGTATACGTTGGCAGCGCTGGTATGCATATAATTATCGACGATGATGCCACGGTTGACCGTCAACCCGCTGTCTTTTGCCAATGTGATATTAGGTACCACTCCCACTGCCATGACCACGAAATCTGCTGGCAACGTGCGCCCATCTTTTAGCAATAATCCGCATACTTCATGCTGGTTGTTGACCGCTATACATTCAGTGATCGCTGATACCTCAAGTCCGACATTTCGACAACTGAGCTCTGCTTGCAATAGCTCAGCGGCAGGCAAATCAAGCTGTCGGTTCAGTACATAGCTGTCCACATGAACAACCGTCATATCTGCTCCTTGAGTAGCCAAAGCGCACGCGGCCTCTAACCCCAATACCCCGCCCCCAATCACCAGACCTTTTTTCCCTTGATGTGCATATGCGGTTAGTGCATTTACATCAGCTACTTCTCGAAACACGTGCACGCCTTTAGCATCATAATTTGGAAAAGGAATAATTCGAGCACTGGAGCCCGTCGCAATAACCAGCTTGCTATAAGCGAGCGTTTGTCCATTGCTCAGCTCAATGGATTGCTGTTTGATGTCTATTGTGTCAACCGAAATTCCAGCCAATACGGTGATACCCAGCTGTTGATACTCTGATTGCTCGTATAGATAAGTATCTTCAAATATAGAATCTCCTGACAGTACAGGCGATAGCATAATTCGGTTGTAGCCGACTTGTGGTTCTTTACTAATAAGCGTAATTGGCAGATGAATGTGAGGGTTTTCCAGTCTGCTTTGCTGCTGGGCACGTGCCAGCTCAATAGCAAAACGGCTGCCTGCCATGCCAGCACCAATAATGACGATACCAGCACTCGAAGGTAGCGTTGACGCTATTTTAGGATTTTGGCTATTGACTACTGTTGACTGTGCATTAAGGTGTGGTACAAAAGGCGACATAAGAAGAGCATCCCTTAGCCGCAACGTGCAGCATTAAATAAATGGCGTGTCATATCATGTTTTTGTTGAAGCAAACTTATAGAAAATAAGCCAGCAATGATAAGATGATGACAAACTGAATGAAGCAAATGCTGTGCCATACCAGTAAGGGATGGCGTATGATAAGCGGCTCAGGGTCGCGGATATTGCTGGTATTATCGGGGTTAAAATCTTGTAAAAACTCACCAATTGCTTGGTATCTAGCTTGGGTGTTGGAATGCAGCGCACGCATTAACGCTTGTTGGCTAGCAGTGGGTACGCGGTGCTGACGTAATGATTGAGCAGGCAGCGTATGACTTGCCTGATGCGAACTCATCAAATCTTGCGAACTAAACGGCAACTCATTGGTTAGTAGCTCATAACCGATTACGGCTATGGAAAATAAATCAGAATAAACTCCTTTTGGTGCATCGCTGTAATATTCTGGTGCAGCGTAGTGCAAATCACCGTTTGGTGGTCGAGTGCTGTCTTTGAGTATTAAAGAGCTGGCCGAACCAAAATCAATCAATTTGACCGCGCCTGAGGTGGTCAATAGGATATTTTCCGGCTTGATGTCTTGATGCAATAGATAGTTACGATGCATCACCCGAACCGCCATGCCTATTTTGGTCAACAAATCATATGTCTGCCATACGTCGCAAGGGGCATGGCGATCCATAAAATCTCTGAGGCTCTCGCCCTCAATATATTCGGTCAGATGGTATAAATAAGTACTACTTGCTGGTACGGGGTAATAACGTAGCAATCCTGAAGAACTCAGCGCTGAGCTCGCGCTTTGATTGGTTTTGATGCTGATAAGGGTATTATCGCTCGACAAATCATTAGGGTCCGCTTGATTGTAAGCAGGCTCGCCAGCACGGCTGTGCTTAGATAAGCTCAATCCTATTTTTCGCTCTTTTAAAAACTCGCGCAGATAGTACCCATCGGTAATCGTATCAAGGCTTGGCGACTTTATGACAAAGGCATGATGGTTGCTATCTTCTACCAAGTACACTTCACTACGAGCAGTACGGGCTATAATGTTTTTGACAGTAAAACCGTCAATCTGCGCACCAATCTCCAAACCCGTTGGCAACTGATAACGATGAATATCGTGAGAGCTAGCATTGTCGCCTGTCTTGTAAGTTTGTGCCTTAAACGTTTGCTTATGGAGCATTGGCGTATTCATACCAAGCATCATCATACTTAGGTTATCGTAACTGCCTTCGCTAAACGCTTGCTCGCATAAGCTTTTACTGATATCTAAGCTTTCACCGATACCGATACCAACATCACTTATCTGTTGGTCGATAGCGTTTCGATCAGTCATAGTCGTCGATTGAACTAGCGCGCTTGCGGCGGCACACAGTTCAAACTGAAGCTCTGAGGCAGTAATAGATTCATAGACGCCATCAGTCATTAGCGCTAAGCACTCGTTTTGATGCAATGTAAATACCGATTGCTGTAACTGAATTCGTGTATCAGCGCCGACAGCAGCCGACAGCGCACCTTTATCTTGCCCACGATGGATGCGGTGATCTTTAGTGAGCACCGCCATGCTATCCATACCTATACGGTAAATACGTGAATCGCCCGTATGAAATAGATGGATACGGTCACCGATACACAGTAGACCTGATAAGGTCGATAACAGCGGTGGTACTCGCTCGTAGACTTGCGGGAAATAAAGCACATCATTGGTTTTGTTTACCGCCTCCTTAATCAATATGGCAATTTGATTATCATCAAAGCTTATCGGCGCCTTTTGACCATTGGCTTGTGACTCATTTTTTGATGCCGACTCGTACTCTGTCCTCACCAGATTTTCAAGCGCTAAAGTAAGGTGATGCGTGATGGTATTGACAACCAATTGACTGGCTTGTTTAGGGAACTGACAGGCACTGACACCATCCGCCATCAGCACCAATAAAGGCGCATGAGGACACTGAACACCGCCGTTGATGGTTGCTGTGGACTGTCCATACGGCAAGCATGTTGTTATCAGCAAGCTGTCTTGATTTTCGGATTTGCGCCCTTGCATGGTATAAAAATCAAGCAACCATAGTGCATTATCCGCACTATGGTGACTGGTTTTGTCAGTGGTCTTAAAGTCTTGTGCGCTGCCCTTTTTCATACTTAGCTCACTTTAATTTGGGCAAAGCTGCCATCTGGCATCTCTTCGATGATAACGCCTTCAGGCTCTTTTAAAAAGAATAGTGCTAAGAAGCCAACCACTGCGGTGGCGGCGATCACAAAGAAAAATACCTGATAGGAGACGAGACTCAGTACGGTCAAATAAACGACCGAACCAACATTGCCATAAGCACCAGTCATGCCAGCGAATTGTCCAGTCATACTGCGCTTAATGAGTGGAATGACCGCAAACACTGCGCCCTCGCCTGCCTGTACAAAGAATGAGCAAAACATCGTGATCAACAATGCCAACGCAATCGGCCATGTTGAATCAACGATTCCCATCAATAAATAACCGACGGCTAAACCCGCAGTCAAAATCAGCAGCGTGATCTTGCGTCCATACTTGTCACTGAGCCAACCGCCGCCCGGACGTGACATCAGATTCATAAATGCATAGCTTGATGCCAATACCCCTGCCATCACAATCGATAGGCTAAATGTCTCTTGATAAAAAAGCGGCAACATAGACACCACCGCCAGCTCTGAGCCAAAAGTAGCAAAGTAGAGAATATTTAAGATACCGACTTGCTTAAAATCATACTGATGTGCTTTTGGAACTGGCGTAGTAAATATCTCTTTATTAAAGCGATAACTACTCACGAACTCATAAATATATAAAACAACCAGTCCGATATAGAGGATAGTCACGCTGTCCTGACTAAGCAAGCTGACGCCAGCGGGCGATAATTTCCATCCCAAAAGAGCCAAGGCCAAATACATTGGCAGCTTAAACGCCATCATCAGCCAAAAATCACCTGCTGAAGTCACCATCATGGCACCAGATTTTTTGGGTTTAAAATACGTCGCACCCTTTGGCGTGTCTCGCACCATCTTATAAAAAATCACACTATAAAGCATCATGACCACCCCTGAAGTAGCCGTCGCATAACGCCAGCCCTCATCACCACCAACTATAGCGGCAGCGATGATAGCCACTGTCGGTAATAGCAAGGCAGCAGCAGCGGAACCAAAATTGCCCCAACCGCCATAAATACCTTCAGCCGTACCCAGCTCATTTGCAGGGAACCAATCACTCATTAGACGAATACCCACCACAAACCCTGCACCCACAAAACCCAGTAAGAACCGAGACAACGCTAGTGTGTTGTAGTCTTGCGCAAAGGCAAAAGTAAAACAGGGAATGGCGCCAATCGCCAAAATGGCGGTATAGACGAGGCGCGGGCCAAAACGATCGGTTAGCATACCGATAATGACTCGAGCTGGAATCGTCAAGGCGACGTTTAGTATCAGTAAGGTTTTGATTTGATCTTTAGTAAGGTTAAGCGTCTCCCCAATCGCGGATAAAAAAGGCGCGTGGTTAAACCACACAAAAAAGGTCAGAAAAAAAGCCATCCAACCAAGATGGAGAATTTTATTCTTACCTGTAAAAGATAAGATATTAAGCTTGTTTTTAGTTGGCACAGCGGGGTTCGATGGTGGCGATGACGACATAAGCAATTTCCTTAAATGGCAAACTTTAGGGCCAACATAAAAAGTCATAAGAACAAGTTATGTTAAACAGAATGATCAGTTAGAACACTTAAGGGGGTGCAATGGCTGTGCCATTTGCCGTCATAAAAATCATTGTGGAGGCAAGCCATCGTCTTTGGTGAAAGCGTCAATGCTTTGTAATAGCAGACTTACAGGCGACTATCACAAGCCGATTCATCTCTTAAAAAACATGATGCCCTTGTATCATTGAGAAACATAAAAAAATGCCACTCATTATAAATGCAATCAAATTGGTGCATTATTCTGTCCACTTTAGTGCATCAATACTTATCACCTCATTGCCAAATGATCGATTAATGTTTTATTTACCATCATCGTCAACCTCCTCATAAATGCCTTGCGACCTTGTAAATACGCGATGAGCGTCATACGTATTCGTCTGAATTTTTTAGCAATCCCCTTAAATACAAAGCGCTATATAACAGTGCTTGGCACAGTTATTGAAGGTGTAATTGGTGTAGGCACTAAATATTGCTAACCATCATAACGTTTAGATCACGATATTTAGACAACCCCATTACTAAGGATAAGCGCATGAGCAGCACTATAGTGAGTACACCAAATAAAGCTAAGTTAGTGGTGATTGGCAACGGTATGGTCGGGCACCATTTCGTTGAGCGAGCCATAGAACAAGGGCTACATGAGAAATTTGAGATTCATGTGTTTGCAGAAGAAGACCGTCCGGCTTATGATCGTGTGTATTTATCGAGCTATTTTGAGCATAAAGATATCAGTAAGTTAAATTTAGTTGATTTGAGCGCCTATGCCGCTGCCCAAATTCAATTACACCTGAATCAGCGCATTGTAGATATCGATGCAACCAATCAATACATCATCACTGAAGCTGGCGAGCAGATTGAATATGGTGAGTTGGTACTGGCAACAGGCTCCTATCCGTTTGTACCACCCATTCCAGGACGTGAACATCCGCATTGCCACGTATACCGAACCATTGCCGATTTAGATGACATTCTTGCCATTGCTGAGCGCCCAACAGTCAGAAAGGGCGTGGTCGTGGGTGGTGGACTGCTGGGACTTGAGGCAGCAAAAGCACTGGTCACTTTAGGGCTAGAGACTTATGTTGTAGAGTTCGCCCCGCAACTGATGGGTGTTCAGCTTGATGCTGCTGGCGGTGAAATTTTGAAACGAAAAATTGAAGCCCTCGGGGTCAAAGTATTAACTGGCAAGAATACCCAAGCCATTATTGACAATACCGATGCCCTGTCAAAAAACAGAAATAACACCAGTGAAGATCAGTGTCACTTAACCATGCAATTCACCGATGATACCTCGCTTGATACCGATATGATCGTCTTTAGTGCGGGTATTCGTCCGCAAGATGGCATTATCAAAAACAATCCTGAGTGCGGCATTGAGATAGGTGCACGAGGTGGTATTTTAATTGACGAACAATGCCGCACCAATGCCGCGCATGTCTACGCTATCGGCGAATGCGCGGTGTGGGATAACAAGATATTTGGCTTAGTAGCACCAGGCTACAGCATGGCGAGTATTTGCGCGGCACAAATCACAGGAGATCATTCGCAAACCTTTACGGGCGCTGATATGAGCACCAAGCTCAAACTGATGGGCGTCGATGTTGGTAGTATTGGCGACGCCCATGGCAGCAGCGCGGACAGCTTGAGCTATTTGTACCAAAATCCTGCTGAGGGCATTTATAAGAAACTGGTCACAACGCCTGATAACAAACGCTTGCTTGGCGCAGTATTGGTCGGCGATACCGAAGACTATAACAATCTATTACAGCTATATCTCAACGACATCGACCTACCTGCCCACCCTGAAAGCCTCATACTACCCAACGTTGAAAAACCGAAAATGGGTATAGAAAATTTACCAGATAGTGCAACGATTTGCTCATGCTACAACGTCACCAAAGGCGATATTTGCGCGGCGGTCGAGAACGGTGCGTACTCCATTGCCGAAGTGAAGTCTTGTACTAGTGCAGGTACAGGATGTGGTGGCTGTGCGCCTATGGTGAAAGACACTTTAAGCTACCAGTTAACGACCCTTGGGTTTGAGGTCAATAACGACTTATGTGAGCACTTTGCCTATACCCGTCAAGAGCTCTATAGCTTGATTCGTGTCCATGGCATCAGAACCTTTGATGCTCTGTTGGATGAGCATGGTAACGGTCATGGTTGTGAGATTTGCAAACCTACGGTCGCCTCCATCTTGGCCTCATGCTGGAATGATTATGTGCTCAAGCCTGAACTGACACCGTTGCAAGATAGCAATGACTATTATCTGGGCAACATACAAAAAGACGGCACCTATTCTGTCGTACCTCGTGTGCCAGGTGGTGAAATCACCGCCGATAAGCTGATCATCCTCGGACAAGTCGCCAAAGAGTTTAATTTGTATACCAAAATCACAGGTGGGCAACGCGTGGATCTATTTGGGGCACGTTTAGACCAATTGCCTGATATTTGGACACAATTGGTGCAAGCTGGCTTTGAGACTGGTCACGCTTATGGTAAGTCTTTGCGTACTGTTAAATCGTGTGTGGGTAATAATTGGTGTCGCTACGGTGTCGATGACAGTGTCGGCTTAGCGCTCACCTTAGAGGATCGTTATAAAGGAGTACGTTCACCGCATAAGATAAAGATGGGCGTGTCCGGATGTACACGCGAGTGTGCAGAGGCACAGAGCAAGGACTTTGGCATTATCGCCACTGAGAATGGTTGGAATTTATTTGTCTGTGGTAATGGTGGTATGACCCCGCGTCATGGTGAGTTGTTTGCCACTGATCTTGATAGCGACACGGTCATCAAATACATCGATCGCATTATTATGTTTTATATAAAAACAGCAGATAAACTCCAACGAACTTCAAAATGGCGTGAGAGCTTAGAAGGTGGATTGGAATATCTACAAGCAGTCATTATTGAAGACAGCTTAGGCATCGCTGACGAGCTAGAGGCGCAGATGCAGCTGTTAATCGACAACTATGTGTGTGAGTGGAAAGCCACCATCACCGATAGCGAAAAGCTCAAACGTTTCCGTCATTTCGTCAATAGTGAGCAAGGAGATGACAATGTGGTCTTTGTCACCGAGCGCGAGCAAATTCGCCCCGCAACCGATACTGAAAAAACTCAAATCCTAGTGACTGAGCTGGCTTAATCAACGCCCAAGATAGTCGGTTTAAGATAATGAAGAGACAATTAATAAACTAGGAAGGCGAATGACAGCACTATCAATAGTCGATCGAGCCAGCCTAACACCGTCTCTGATTTATCTAAGACTGTCTATACTCTCCGATAATATACGAATAAGGATAACCCAATGACTCAATATACGGTTTGTAGATTAGAAGACATTCTCCCTGAGACTGGTGTTTGTGCGCTCATAGATGGCAAACAAGTGGCTATCTTTCGCACCAAAGAAACTAAGCTGTTCGCGCTTGATAATTATGACCCTTTTAGTCAGGCCAATGTATTGTCTAGAGGTTTAATCGGTGGCACTACCATTACCAACGCAGCTGGCCTTAGTGAAGCAGTACTGTATGTAGCCTCACCTATTTATAAGCAGCGCTTTAATCTGGTAACAGGCCAATGTTTAGATGATGAAAGTATTATACTCAACACTTATAAGGTTGATCATGATGGGAGCAATGTGGTGGTCAAATATAATTTGCAGGGTTAGCTAGGTTAACGCCGTAGCACTTTTATGGTGAGCCAGCTATATATCTTATCGTTCTCTCAATAGTCTTAAACAGCCTTTAAATCTAAGATTTAAAGGCTGTTTTGTTGTTTGTTATGTTTAATAATTTTATGAAAGGTCATGACAGTCCGTAATCAAATAACGGCATCCAAACCCGTATCGCTGATGAGAGTGGCAGTACAGACCTTGATAGTTATGATTTCTCTAACCTTATTCTTGAACGGCCTAACGACATAGACTAATATAATGCTCATACCCAATTAGGATGGGTGCAATACGATCATAAATTTGAGGGAACAACTATGTATGCTGTCATTGGTGCCGGTCCAATGGGACTAGCCACCGCCCGTAATCTCCAAAAACTTAATATTCCTTTCGTTGGCTTTGAGCTGCACAGTGATGTAGGTGGCCTATGGGATATTGATAACCCTCATAGCACCATGTACGAAACAGCCCATCTGATATCCTCCAAACAGATGACCGAGTTCAAAGCGTACCCCATGCGCGACTCTGTTGCCTGCTACCCACACCATAGCGAGCTGCGCCAATACTTCCAAGACTTTGCCGATCAATTTGACCTCAAATCCCGTTATGAATTCTCTACTCGAGTCATCAGTGCTAGCCCCGAAGGTGATGGTTGGCGCGTAATCAGTGAGTGCAATGGCGCGCAGCAGTCGCGACTGTTTGATGGGGTGCTGATTGCCAATGGCACTTTACATAAGCCAAATATGCCAACCTTGCCGGGCGAGTTCGCCGGTCAGTTGATGCATTCCTCCGAGTATCGTAACCCCTCAGTATTCAAAGATAAGCGCGTACTCATCGTCGGCTGCGGTAATTCTGGTGCGGATATTGCGGTAGATGCCGTTCATCATGCAAAGTCAGTAGATATTAGCTTACGACGTGGCTATTATTTCTTGCCTAAATTTATCAAAGGTCGCCCTATCGATACGTTAGGCGGCAAAATCAAGCTACCACGGCAAGCCAAGCAGCGCATGGATGCAGCGATGATCCGTATGATCATTGGCAAGCCTTCAGACTATGGTCTACCAGATCCTGACTATCGAATGTACGAGTCGCATCCAGTCGTTAACTCGTTAGTGCTCCACCATTTGGGTCATGGTGATATTAAGCCGCGACGTGATATAAGCGGTATTAAAGGGCATACGGTGAGCTTCAGCGACGGTGAGAGCAGCGATTATGACTTGATTCTGATGGCGACTGGCTATTTACTCGACTATCCTTTTATTGATCGTAAGCACCTTAACTGGCCTGCCATGCAACATGCACCGCAGCTGTATATGAATGTCTTTCATCCTGAATATGACAATTTGTTTATGATGGGTATGGTAGAGGCTGCTGGACTTGGCTGGGAAGGTCGCAATCAACAAGCGCGTCTGGTCGCGTTATATATTAAGCAGCGCGAGCAAAATAGCGCAGCGGCTGACAACTTCGATGTGGTCAAACGAGCGCTGAGTGGCGTGACACTCGATGGTGGTTATGACTACATCAAGCTGGCGCGAATGGCTTATTATGTCAATAAAGAAGAATATCTTGCCACACTTGCTGAGCATATCGCTAAACTGCAAATGGAGGAAGGCGAACAAGAGACTGACAATAAAACCTTCGGCAATAACCCCTCTATAGGTCGCCGCTTAAGACACAAAATCTTTAATAGAAAAGATCGTCAGTCGGATACGTCAGTATGAGTGGCGCGTTACCGATCGTCTTCGATCCTGCCAGCTTAATTATGCTCAATGTCATCATGGCTTTAATGATGTTCGGTGTCTCACTGACCTTACGCCTTGAGGACTTTAAACGTATTATCCTAGCACCCATTGCGCCTATAGCTGGTCTGTTTGCACAGTTTTTCCTGTTACCGCTAGCGACCTGCCTATTTACTTGGGCATTGAATGTCGATCCAGATCTGGCGTTAGGGATGATTTTGGTGGCTTCTTGTCCTGGTGGTAGTTTCTCTAATATCATGACTTGGCTGGCACGGGGCAATGTCGCTGTCTCTGTGAGTATGACGGCGGTTTCGAGCTTGGTAGCTACCGTATTGACGCCGCTGAACTTTGCTTTTTATGGTTGGCTCAATCCACATACGCGACAATACCTGACCCAAATTACGCTTGAACCGAGTAGCATTTTATTACTAGTGCTCTTGGTTTTGGCCGTGCCTTTAGTGATTGGTATGTTGACCGGTCGCAAATTCCCCAAACTGGTTGCCCGTAGCGAAAAACCGTTACGCATCATCTCATTACTAGTGTTTTTAGCTTTTGTCGCTATCGCCTTTTCCAACAATTTTGACTTATTTATCGAACGTTTTAACAGTTTTTTTTGGTTGGTGGTGGCTCATAATTTACTGGCACTATCGCTCGGCTATGGCATGGGTAAAGCGCTTAAACTGCCCGTTGCTGATCGCCGTGCAGTCACTATGGAAGTCGGCATTCAAAACTCAGGACTGGGCTTGGTCATTCTGTTTACTTTTTTCCCGCAAGCGGGCGGCATGATGCTGATTACCGCCTTTTGGGGCGTCTGGCATCTGGTGTCAGGCCTGACACTTTCACAAATTTGGGCACGGAGGCCATATGATTAAACGCATACTTATCACGGGCGCAGCAGGCTATATCGGTCATCAATTAGGTAATAGACTGGCCGCGCATTACTCTGTCATAGGCACGGACATCTGCACGCGTAAAGACCTAGACTTTCCGATTAAAATACTAGATATACGTGATGCCGACCTAGCTCAGCTGCTTATCGATGAGCAAATCACTCATGTGATTCATTTGGCCTCCATCCTGCAAGCATCAAAAGATCGAGCACGGGATTTCGATATCGATGTTAACGGCACTCATAATGTCCTAAAGTGCTGCGTACAAGCTGGCGTTCGGCACCTGACTGTTACTAGCTCAGGAGCGGCTTATGGTTATCATGCAGACAATCCAGAATGGATCGATGAGCATGATGCGCTGCGAGGCAATCGTGAATTCGCTTATTCTGATCATAAGAGACAAATAGAAGAATTGCTGAGCGATTTTCGTCAAAATCATCCGCAGTTGCAGCAGCTTATCTTTCGACCTGGTACTGTATTAGGTGCTGACACCCGCAACCAAATCACTGGATTGTTCATGGCGCCGCGTATTCTTGCGCTCAAAGGCAGTGACTCCCCTTTCGTCTTTATTTGGGATCAAGATGTTATAAATGCGATGGAAATGGGTATTCGAGAAGATAAATCTGGCATCTTCAATATGGCTGGTGATGGCGCACTGACCATGAAGCAGATTGCACATAAGCTCAATAAGCCACTATTAACCTTGCCCGTTTGGCTAGTCAAAGCAGCACTACAAGTCGAGAAATGGCGCGGCAAGCCTACTGGCCCCGAACAAGTTAACTTTTTGCGTTATCGTCCGGTACTTGCTAACCGTCGTCTCAAAGAAGATTTTGGCTATCAACTGACCAAAACCTCCGCTGAAACCTTTGATTATTTTGTCGAAGTCAATGGACTGCGTAAATCTTGAAGAGATTGAATCTGTTTTTCTAAAGGAGCTTATTATGACCGTTACTTTGATAACTGGCGCCGCATCGGGACTGGGCTTAGCGATGGCTCGCCATTGGTATAATGCTGGTCATCGCTTAGTGCTCATCGATATAGATGCACAGGCTTTAAATGCACGAGCAACTGAGTTTACTGATACGGACAGAATCATGATGGTCGTCACCGATATCACCCAAGCTGATGATATTGCTTCACTCATTAATCAGCTATATGAGCGCTTTGGACGGCTTGACCTACTGGTAAATAATGCTGGCATCACTCACCGCTCACCAGCGCATCAGACTGACCCAGCAGTATTCCGCAAGGTGATGGCTGTAGATTGGCAAGGCGCAGTAGAGCTAACGATGGCGGCACTACCTTTACTGCGAGAGTCTCGTGGTCAAATTGTTTGCATCGGCTCAATGGCAGGCTGGATGCCAGTTCCTGGACGCGCCGCTTATTGCGCTGCTAAAAGTGCACTGACCCAGTTCTTTGAAGTACTGCGCTTAGAATTAGAAGCTGACGGTATTCATATATTGATGGTGTATCCGAGCTTCTTAGACACGCCTATCGAAAGTCATGCGCTCGGTCATGATGGTAATACTGCCAACCATCCACGCTCAGTCATCGGCAATATTCGCAGTGCTGAGTGGATGGTTGAGCGTATTGATAAAAGCTTGACCCAGCACAAACGCTGGATATTGCCCGAACCTGTCTCACGCTTTGGTAGTATCTTATGGCGCATCGCCCCCAGTATTTACTTACGACAAGTACGCAAACGTTTTGCAAATGATCTTTAGAAATAGTCTTCGATAACGCGCCACTATCTTCAATGGCCGTATTCCAAAATCGTCACAATATGCCCTTGCATTATTTTGTAACATCTTACAGCTATAATTGAGCAATCACTCAACATAAAGCAAACACTTCTTACTCATGTCTGTCACATAAAAACCTTCTAATAACAGGCGTAAAAACCTCACTTTAACCCACCCTATTTTGAACTCGCTTTCAAACTTTATTAAAAAGAAATAACTTATGCCAAAACATCTCCCTTTGTCTTTACTGTTGCTTCGAATAGGTATTTTTATTGTCTTCTTATTTTGGACGCTCGACAAATTTGTCAATCCTGACCACACCGCCAATGTGTTTTCTAAATTTTATGCATTAGAAGGCTTAGGCACCAGTATCGTATACGTTATTGGTAGCTTACAAATCATACTGATCTTCTCGTTCGTAATGGGTTTATTTAAAAAATGGACATACGGCATTGTCTTATTGCTACACGCGGTTTCTACTTTTGCCACTTTCGGTCTCTATCTCACTCCTTTCGACAATCTATTGTTCTTTGCTGCATGGCCGATGTTGGCAGCATGTATCGCCTTATTTTTGATGAGAGATTGGGATACTTTAAGCTTAGGCAAAAAGACGTCACCGACTTTATCCTAAGAAAGTTGATAATCAGTCTGAATATCATTATAGTTTACTAAAAACGAATATATCGCTACGAACAACGAAAAAGTAGATTATAGTAGGACTGATGACATCGCTATGTGTTTGTATATAAGACTTTTTTAGATTTTATCACTCACACACCCCTTTGCATTATTATTTAGCTGGATAATCCATGATTAAGAAAATAGTTTTAATATTAGCCGTATTGATGTTAGTCATTGGCTTTTTTTACTTTGACCTCAACCAATTATTAACACTTGAGGGTTTAAAAGGCTCGATGGATCAATTCGACCAATATAAAGCGCAGTCACCATGGTTGGTTATTGGTGGCTTCTTTTTAGTCTATATATTAGTCACGGCATTATCTTTACCTGGCGCTGCCATTATGACTTTGGCAGCTGGGGCGTTGTTTGGCTTGGTTCAAGGCTTATTGGTCGCCTCGTTTGCCTCAAGTATTGGTGCCACACTGGCCTTTTTGACCTCACGCTATTTACTGCGCGATTCTATCAAGCAGCGTTTCCCCGAGCGTCTCGACTCTATTGACGCAGGCGTAAAAAAAGAAGGGGCCTTTTATCTATTTACCTTACGCCTCGTTCCAATATTCCCATTTTTCTTAATCAATCTATTGATGGGTGTCACCGCGATTAAGGCAAGGACCTTCTATTGGGTCAGCCAAGTAGGTATGCTCGCTGGTACTTTCGTCTATGTCAATGCAGGTACGCAGTTGGCACAAATCGAGAGCTTGTCAGGCATCTTATCTTTCAATTTGATTGCCTCGTTCGCGCTACTAGGATTTTTCCCGTTGATAGCTAAAGGCATCTTAAATACGATAAAAAAACGCCGCGTCTACAAAAATTACACCAAACCAAAGAAATTCGATCGCAATATGATTGTCATTGGTGCGGGTGCTGGCGGTCTAGTCACCAGTTATATCGCGGCCACTGTCAAAGCAAAAGTCACGCTGATTGAAGCGGGTGAGATGGGCGGCGACTGCTTAAACTACGGCTGCGTACCCAGTAAAGCCCTTATCAAAAGCGCGAAAGTTGCAGAGCAAATGCGCAATGGCGAACGCTATGGTCTCAATAATATTCAACCAGAATTTTCATTCAAAAATGTCATGACACGCATCCATAAAGTTATCGCTGACATCGCGCCAAATGACAGCGTCGAGCGTTATACGGAATTGGGTGTCGAAGTGTTAAAAGGTTATGCTAAATTTATCGACCCATGGACGGTAGAAATTGCGCTAAACGATGGCGGCACGCAGCGACTCACCGCACGTTCGATTGTTGTCGCCACTGGTGCCCGTCCATTTATCCCAGACTTGCCAGGTCTGGAAGAGACCGGTTATGTGACGAGCGATACGCTATGGAATAAGTTTACTGAATTGGAAGAAGCACCGAAAAAGCTCGTCGTACTTGGCGGCGGGCCTATCGGCTCTGAGCTCGCACAAGCCTTTGCCCGCTTGGGTTCCAATGTAACCCAAATCGAAAGAGGCGCGCGTCTGATGAAAAAAGAAGACGTGGAAGTTTCAGAATTTGCGCAGCAAGTGCTCGTCGAAAGTGGCGTGAATGTCTTAACCTCGCATCAAGCGATTCGCTGTGAGACTCGCGATGGTAAAAAATTCATTATCATTGAGCAGTTAGACAACCATACAGACAAGCAATACAGTCAAAATAAGCAAGAGATCGCTATTGAATATGATGAGTTGCTTTGTGCCGTTGGGCGTAGTGCCCGCCTCGAAGGCTATGGCTTAGAAGCGTTGGGCATCGAAACGGAACGTACTATCAATACCGATGACTACCTAGAAACTCTTTATCCTAATATCTACGCCGCAGGTGATGTCGTCGGCCCTTATCAATTTACCCATGTGGCTTCCCATCAGGCATGGTTCGCCGCAGTAAACGGTTTGTTTGGACATCTAAAGAAATTCAAAGTCGATTATCGCGTGATTCCGTGGACAACCTTTATCGATCCAGAAGTCGCACGTGTTGGCTTAAATGAGCAAGAGGCCATCGAAAAAGGCATCGATTTTGAGATCACCCGCTACGACTTTAAAGACTTAGATCGTGCGGTGACTGAAAGCGCCAATGTCGGCTTTATCAAAATCATTACACCTAAAGGCAAAGACAAAATACTTGGCGTGACCATCGTCGCTGAGCATGCTGGTGATATAATGCCTGAGTTTATACTGGCCATGAAGCATGGTTTAGGGCTGAATAAAATACTCGGCACCATTCACATGTACCCGACATGGGCGGAAGGCAATAAATACGCGGCTGGTGAATGGAAACGCAATCATGCGCCTGAAAAAGTATTAAACTTGCTTGAAAAGTACCATACATGGCGTCGAGGTTAGTTGGGTTTTTATCAACTGTGCTGAGAATATATCATCATAACGGAAACTCAAATGCACGTTATCAAGTCCTTGCAAGCCTCATCAACCTTAAAAAACCTAAGCCGCTATAGCATCTATGCTATGGCGCTTGGCATTTGTATGGGTATTTCTGCCAGTACCGCTTCTACTACCAATGTATCAGATGATAAGAGTCTGTCGCACTGGCAACAGGTGCAAGAAACCGGCAAAAACCAAGAAGTCTATTTCTATGCGTGGGGCGGCGACCCACAGATCAACGCCTATCTACAGTGGGCAGCCGAGCAAGTAGATGATAAATATAATATCAATTTAGTCCATGTGAAATTAAGCGACACCAGTGAAGCGGTCAGTCGCGTGCTGGCGGAAAAATCAGCCAATAACAATGATGAAGGCAGCGTGGATCTCATCTGGATTAATGGCGCGAACTTTGCCACCATGAGTGAAAACTCATTATTGCTCAAGCAATGGGCGAATAAGTTACCTAACTTTGCCCTTACTGATCCAGAAAACAACCCTACGGTGAACTTTGATTTTGGTGTACCCACCAATGGCATGGAAGCACCATGGGGACAAGCCTCGCTGACTTTCTACTACGACCGTTTATCGACTGATAAGCCACCAATGACTCTGAATGAGCTGGTCAATTGGACAGCACAAAATCCTGGACGTTTTAGCTACCCAAAGCCACCAGACTTTTTAGGAATGAGCTTTTTAAAATATGCCTTAGTCATGCTGCACGAACAACATGATGCTCAAACAGGTGAAAATACCAAGGCACAGCTCAACCTGCCAGCCACTGAGCAAAATACCGATCTGGTATTAGATCCGCTATGGACATTTTTGGATGACTTGCATCCAACACTATGGCGCAAAGGCGAGCAATTTGTACAAACGGGCGCGCAGATGCGGCGCTTAGTCGATGATACCGAGCTGAGCTTGGCCTTTACTTTTTCTGCACCTGAAGTGCCAGCGGCCGTACAGCGTTATGATTTACCCGAGAGTATTCGTAGCTACGCAATGAGTGATGGCAGCTTAAGTAACACACATTTTGTGGCCATTCCTTATAATGCCAGCCATCCACAAGCGGCGCAGTTAGTCGCAAATTTCTTGATGAGCCCAGAAGCACAGGCCAAAAAACAAACGCCTTCTATATGGGGTGATAAAACGGTACTCGTCCAGTCTACACTCGACCCTGAACAACAAGCTTTATTTAAGAACAACCAGCCACACCCTAGCGCCCTGCCCTTTGATAGCATCAAACGCACTGTCAGTGAACCACATCCAAGCTGGGTTGATGCCATTATGCAAGGCTGGCAGACACGTTATGGGGTCAGCCCATGAGTGACGTTTCTAACGATAAAACCACTGATGCAAGCGCTAGAATGCCTGCATCTTATAAGACAGACCTCTTTACGCGTATCGTATCTTTTAGTCCAAAATTTTTGCTGCTACTGCTGATATTGCCGGTGCTCGGTGGTTTGGTCAGCGTACTGCTGCCTGCGTTTAGTTGGCTGCCTGCACTTGAGCAAACGACTTTTAGCCTACAAGGCTTTAACGATCTTTGGCAGACGCCTGGTCTTACTCAAATGGCTGCGCTAAGCATCGCTACTGGACTACTAAGCACGCTACTCGCTTTCGTCATGACCTTGATGATATTGGCAGCGTTTTTTAATAGCATTTGGCTCACTCGTATTGAGCGTTTGCTGAGTCCAATTTTGGTTATTCCTCATGCAGCGGCAGCCATTGCGGTGGGGTTTTTAATTGCGCCTTCTGGCATGTTTTCACGGCTCATTTCACCGTGGTTAAGCGGTTGGGAATTGTCACCGGATGGTATGTTTCCACATGACCCTTATGGCATTAGTATCATTTTGGGTTTAACCTTAAAAGAGCTGCCGTTTTTATTATTAATGGCATTAGGTGCATTGGCACAACCAGAGCTGGGTAAAAAGCTGCATCAGCAATATAGAGTCGCGCTCAATCTCGGCTATTACCCCATCACTGCTTTTTTTAAAGCCGTCCTCCCTATCCTCTACCCCGTATTACGTCTGCCTATTTTAGCCGTCCTTGCCTATGCCAGTGCCAGTGTTGAGATGCCATTGATATTGGGTCCAAACACACCGCCCACACTCGCGGTCACGATTATGCAATGGTTTAATGATGTTGATCTAAACCTACGTATACGGGCTTCGGCAGGCGCGTTATTGCAACTGGCTTTGACGGGCGGATTAATCGGCTTGTGGCTTGCTGCTGAAAGAGCCATAAAAATTTGCTGTAATCAGTCATTGATTAATGGCAAGCGCAACTATGCCGATGCCTTAATGCAAAAAATGACCGCAGTTTTGACCACTGTGGTCATTGGTTTTATATTACTGGCACTCATGGGTCTGTTCATGTGGTCAGTGGCAGGCTTTTGGCGCTTTCCAGCCGTATTGCCCGAGCAGTTTGTGTTATTACATTTTCAAAGCGCCTTTATGCAAATGGGCACGCCACTATTTAACACCCTTACGATCGGTATAGTAAGTACCTTATTTGCTATCGTCCTTGCTTTATTATGCTTAGAAGCCGAACAACTAAGTAGCAAGCCTCTTTCAAAATTTACCAGTTTAATCATCTATTTGCCGCTGTTAGTACCCAGCATTGCCTTTTTATTTGGCTTGGTATGGTTGCAACAATTGGTCAATAATCAAACGGCATTTTTTAATGTGGCGTTTACGCATTTATTGTTTGTACTGCCCTATGTGTTTTTATCGCTTGCTAGCAGCTATCGACGTCTAGACCCTCGTTTTGCTCATGTGGCAGCCAGTCTTGGCGCGACGCCAGCCAAAGTATTTTTGCAGGTCAAACTACCGCAGCTGTTTGCGCCTCTTTTAATTGCTATTGCGCTTGGTTTAGCGATTAGCTTTGGACAATACTTACCGACGTTATTAGCAGGCGGCGGACGTATCGCCACTATCACCACAGAAGCTGTGACTCTCGCCAATGGTGCCAGTAGGCGCACCAGTGCGGTGTATGCCATCATTCAAATGGTCTTACCATTGATTGGCTTTATATTGGCGTGGGTACTGCCAAAATATTTCTTTAAAAGTGGTAGAAATAGCAGTCGTTAAAATGGTTTATTTTGAATAAAAACAGTTTCAAAAAACGCTGGTTTTGAACAACAACTCACTATAAAAATGCAGATAAAGGGTTTTTGATGCCATCATCTTTACAGATAAAAAACTTACAATTGTATCGGAAAGACGCGCTATTACTGAGCTTAGATGAGCAGATTGCAGGCGGTGAGATACTCACCATTATGGGCCCATCTGGCAGTGGTAAATCAAGCTTATTAAACTGGCTGACAGGCACATTACCACACGGCTTTACCGCGACTGGTGAGGTTTGGTTAAATGAGCAAAACGTGAGCCATCTACCGACGCACTTACGTCATATCGGCGTGCTCTATCAAGATGCGCTACTGTTTTCGCATTTATCAGTCGCAGGTAATATTGCCTTTGCGATGCCCAAAGACAATAAGCAGCGTGATAAAAGACAGCGCCTCGAAAAAATAGAACACGCCCTTGAGCAAGTGGGTTTAGCAGGTATGAGCAATCGCCATCCTGACAATCTGTCTGGCGGTCAGCAAGCACGTGTTGCCCTACTACGCACTCTATTGAGTGAGCCAAAAGCTATCCTACTCGATGAACCTTTTAGCAAGCTCGACACCCAGCTTAGAGCCGAGACCCAACAGTTAGTATTCAATCAAATCCGTACCCATAAACTTCCGGCTATCATGGTCACCCATGATCATAGTGACGCTGAAGCAGCAGAAGGTAAAGTCATTAATCTTGGTCATTAATCTTAGTTATTAACTTTAGTTTTTAGCGGTAATATAAAAAGGTAATTGCATGCTAGATAAGTTTATTACACCCGTTATCAAGCCTATATTAACGCCCATAGTCATCATGTTACATAAGCGCGGCGTTACTGCTGATCAATTGACAGTGGTCGGTTTTATTATCGGCATGCTAGCTTTACCACTACTGGCTAATCAGCTCTGGTTTGGCGCACTTATCGCTATTGCTCTGAATCGTATTTTTGATGGCTTAGATGGCGCACTCGCACGTCATGCCAATCAAAGCTCAAGCGCAGGAGGCTACTTAGACATTACCCTCGATTTTTTATTTTATGCTGCCGTGCCGCTTGGCTTTATCTTGGCAAATCCTGAACAAAACGCTATTGCAGGGGCATTATTACTCGCCGCCTTTATTGGTACTGGCTCTAGCTTTTTAGCGTTTGCCATTGCTGCTGAAAAATTTGCATTAGACAAGCCGCAGTTTAAATACAAAAGCTTTTATTATTTGAATGGTCTCACAGAAGGCACTGAAACCATCGCATTGTTTGTCGCCTTTTGTATTTGGCCACAGCAGTTTGTCTTACTGGCCAGTGTTTTTGCGGCTGCCTGCGCTGTTACTATTTTTACCCGTATATATGGCGGTTACCAAACCCTCAAACGTCTAGAAGCAGACAGCCATTCAAACAGCATATAAACAGAATAAGTAAAGAGGTAGCCAATGACGAATGAGATATGGTGGCGACTGGGCTTCTTTTTCAGCATATTAATGATCATGATGCTGATTGAATGGCGCATGCCAGCACGTAAAGCTCCGATCAAAAGCAACAAGCGCTGGTTGGCTAACTTTGGCTTGGTGCTAGCATCATCAATTGTGGCGCGTTTGGCCGTACCAATAGGTCTAACGGCGGTTGCGCTGTATAATCAGCAGCACGGAATTGGCTTGTTCAATATGCTCGATTTATCCATTTTAGTGTCTATCATATTGAGCTTGCTCGTGCTCGACATCATTATTTATTGGCAGCATCGATTGTTCCACCGAGTGCCCATTCTATGGCGCTTGCATAAAGTCCATCACGCTGATGCTCACGTAGATACCAGCACAGGGCTCAGGTTTCATCCTATTGAAATAGTCTTAAGTATCTTGGTCAAACTCTTCGTCGTCAGTGCGTTGGGTGTGCCTGCCGTAGCCATATTAATATTTGAAATCGTCTTAAATGGCTTGGCGATGTTTAATCATGCCAATATTCGTCTGCCACCTGCCATTGAAAAGCCTGCGCGTTTAATATTAATGACGCAAATTTTACATCGTATCCATCATAGCCAACGCGTGTCTGAAACCAATTCAAACTATGGGTTTAGCGTTATTTGGTGGGATAAAATCTTTGGTAGCTACAAGAGCGACGCTCAGAAGCCGGATAATGAGCTCGATATTGGGCTAAAAGAATATCCATCACCCAAACAAAACGCCTCGCTATGGGGATTGTTAGCGATGCCATTCAAAGATAATTCACTTAAAAGTAAATGATATGCTTTATCAGTCGTTAGTGATCGTGGTAACGTCAATGACGAGGCAGTACAAGCGTTCTTTAATACCGTATTCATTAAGCGTCAAATTTTAGAAGCGGTCTTTGTTGCCGCCCAAAAAGTCACGGAAAATACACCAACTATTTGGCTAACATGCCAATAGATAGTATCTTTCAAACATATGCATGGCACGAAGCTGGTTAATTAAAAACTAAAAAGATAAGGAATCACTATGAATAATTCAGAAAAACCATTACGAATAGATATCGTATCGGACGTGGTTTGCCCTTGGTGTGTCATCGGTTATCGACAATTGGCTGAAGCACTCAAGCAAACGAACACCGCCCATGAAATTCATTGGCATCCATTTGATCTGAATCCTGACACCCCACCTGAAGGCCAGAACTTGCGTGAGCATATCGCTAAGAAGTACGGCTCAAGCAAGGAAGAGTCTGATGCTAGCCGCGCAATGATGACTAAGGCTGGTGCAGAAGTGGGTTTTGAGTTTAATTTCACTGAAGAAACTCGCACTTATAATACCTTTGATTTGCATCAGTTATTGCATTGGGCTAATCAACAAGGTCGAATGCATGATTTAAAGCAAGCCCTATTTGCCGCTCACTTTACCAACGCTAGAAATATCGCTGACACAGAAGTGCTGGCAGATATTGCAGCGGAGATTGGCTTAGATCGTAGCGAAGCCTTAGCGGTGCTAACAGATCAACGCTTTGCTGAAGACATACGTCAATCCCAGCAGCAGTGGCGTCAGCAAGGCATTCAAAGCGTACCCTCTGTTATCTTTAATCAAAAGCATTTGGTGAGTGGCGCACAAGGCGTTGAGAACTTCAAAAATATCTTACAGCAACTAGCAGAACTGCCAGATTAATTGGTATTTCTCGTTAGGGCTAAAGTCTTTTTTAAAGCGTAGCTACTAGGGCGTGCCCTCATTTAAAATAAAAGGGCTACTTGAAGCTTTAAACTTCGAGTAGCCCTTTTTAGGTTCTATCCATTTATAAAATGAATGGACAATGCTGATTGATTTTTAGCCTAGCAACCATACTCAGCTAGCAAACGAGTCATTGCGCATCTCTTCTATAGAAGATGCCATGTCTTCCGCCAGCGCATGCACCGCAGCACTATCGACATCACGCTGAGCAAAGGCACGCAGTCCCATGACTTCTGCCTGCAAACGACGTCCTAGCCTAACCGCATCAAGCTCACTATCAATCTCACCCAGCCGCTGCGCTTCAACGAAACATTCCGTAAAGCGTGTCTCCAAGCCCGCCAGTAATTTTTCGACTTTATCTAATGCTGACTGCTCTCGAGCCCCAAGCTCCAGTAAGCTTTTGACCAACATACAGGCCCGACTTGGTATTTTTTGGTCGCGGATACCACCCAGTTGGCGCATATAAGCCGCCAAACCTAATAAAGGTGACTCATGGCTAGCTAGTACGCGTTCAAGCTCCATCAGTGCGGCATGGGCGTAATGCTCTAGCGCTTCTTGAAACAGGCCATTCTTATTGCCAAATGCAGCATAAATACTACCCGGGCGCATATCGAGGACTTGTTCGATATCTTTTAGAGAGGTGGCATGAAAGCCTTTTTGCCAGAACAGCTGTATAGCGCGTTCTAAGGCTTCTTGACGATTATATAGCGTGGTACGTGACATAATATTTTCCAATTTCTCAAAGCCATGACTCCTATATGAAGTCAGTATGGCTATATCGTATCGTTTGAGTAATTATTCAATTTTAACTTGAATGATTGCTCAAGTCCAGTTAAAGTAAGGTCAACTAGCCTCCAATGGAGTGTTAGGTGGGGTTTATGTAAAGCTCGTTCATAAACACTAAACAAATCATAATTGACTGACTATAAGAAGCTTGATTTAATAATCGAATCTTTTAGCTTTCGTTATTCACATTATTATAAAAATTCAAAGGATAAAAACATGCAATCAAATGACTCTCAAAAACTTCGTGCCGGTTCTCAATTCCCTGATCTACAGGTACAGATGCGAGATGGCGAAATGCAATCGTTGGGTAAGCCTGAAAATGGTCACGATTGGAAATTAGTGGTTGTTTATCGAGGCAAGCACTGCCCGATTTGTACTAAATATCTTAACCAGTTAGAAACGGTCAAAACGTCATTTGCCGACGCTGGTGTCGATATCATTGCCGTATCAGCTGATAGTAAGCAGCAGTTAGAAACCCATCTAGAAGAATTAGACATCAACTTCCCGATCGCTTACGGCTTGACAGTTGAGCAGATGAACACGCTAGGGCTTTATATCTCTGATCCACGCTCAGAAAAAGAGACCGATCATCCTTTTGCAGAGCCTGGTGTATTCGTTATCAATGCCAAAGAAGATATCCACATTATTGACATCTCTAACGCGCCTTTTGCTCGACCTGAGCTTGAATCGCTTGCCAGTGGGTTGTCTTATATTCGAGGAAATGACTACCCGATTCGTGGCACGCATTAATAGCCATAAAAATACCACGGCTACTACTAGGGCATATTCTCATCTTAAAATAAGGACACGCCCTAGACGTGACATCGAAGAAGATAATATCTTAAAACATCAAAAGCCCCTCAAACTATAAAGTTTGAGGGGCTTTTTACATAGATCAACGCAACAGACCCTAAACTGAATCAATGCTTAGCAGCGCTAACCGGTATTGCGTAAGCCCGCTGCCAGTGCATTGATACTACGGATTAATGGGTCTTCTACGTTGATATCATCATGATCAGCATATTCCATCGTATCTTGTTGTCTGGCACGCTTTAACAGCTCAATCTGTATATAGTTAATAGGGTCTAGATAAGCGTCTCGCCATTGCAGGGATGCCGCAAGGTTTTGTTGATTGGATAACAAAGAGTCTTGCTCAAGCAGAGAGTTTAAGCCTGAATTGGTCAGCGTGTATTCATCGGTGACTGCTGTCATAATCTGTTCACGTAACGGTTCATCATCACATAGTTGGCTATAGGCCTGTGCAATATTCATATTGGCTTTGGTAAAAGCCATTTCGATATTACTGATAAATACGCTGAAAAATGGCCAGTGTTTATTCATCTCTTTCATTAGTGCTTCGTCAGCTTTGACACTATGCAGCGCACTACCTACGCCATACCAAGCAGGTAAAGTAAAGCGTGCTAATGACCAACCGAAAACCCAAGGAATGGCTCGCAAAGTCGTCTTACTTGGCAGGCCTTTTTTACGATGGGCTGGGCGTGAGCCAATATTTAATAAAGAGATTTCTTGTACTGGGGTTACCTGCGAGTAGAATTTATAAAACCCTTCAGTATGATCGGTCAGCTCACGATAACGTTGCTCGCCCGCGTCTGCTAAGCGTGCAAACAAGTCTTCATAATTTGGCAGCTCAGTGGGTTGCACCACGAACCTTGAGGAGCAGGCTTTGAGTGTGCCCGTGATCGCCATGGTCAGCTCAAATACTGCGGTATCGGTATTGGCATACTTAGCGTAGAGAACTTCACCTTGCTCAGTCACTTTAATCTGACCATGCAGTGTGCCCGCTGGTTGCGCAGCAATGGCTTTGTGCGTTGACCCACCACCACGGCTCACTGAACCGCCACGACCATGGAATAAGCGGGTTTTGATGCCATATTTTTCAGCAATGCTATTGATAGTTTGCTGTGCGCTATAAAGCTGCCACGCCGAGGTGATGATGCCGCCATCTTTCGATGAGTCTGAATAACCTAACATGATTTCTTGAGTGTTATCTGAGTGTTTCAGCAACCCGCGATACAGTGGATTGTCTAACACGGCAGGCAAGATTTTATCGATATTTTTGAGATCTTCGATGGTTTCAAACAACGGTGCCACTGGTAAGTCAGCAGACAATTGACCTTCATCATCAAGCCTGCATAGGCCTGCAAACCGCATTAATAGCAATACTTCTAATAGCTGACTGGCGTTGTTGGTCATCGAGATCACATAACTGCCAAAGGTGTCAGCGCCAACAAGTTTTCTTAACATTGCGACTGAATTCATCAGTGACAATTGCTCACGTGTTTTGTCTGTCAAGTTATCGGTATAGATAAGTGGCGTGCCGGGTTTTTCTAGTAAGCGTGTCAGCCACTCTTGACGTTCGGTTTCGCTTAGCGCTTGATAATCTGGTAGGTTCGAGGCACTGGCAAAAATATCAGCAATAACCTCGCTATGGTACGAGGACTCTTGACGGATATCGAGCGCTGCTAAATGAAAGCCACAGGTTTTGACCAAACGAATCATATCGAGCAATAACCCGTCTGCATGTGCCGTATCGTGTGTATTCACACTATGACGGATAATGCGTAAATCTTCTAATAACTCTTCTGGATTGCGATAAGCATCCTTTTCGGCCTCAACATCAGTGCCTTTGCTCTGAATGCGGCGATTGGTCGCTTTGACTTTAGTAAGGATGACAGAGAGCAATCGACGATAAGGCTCATTGCCATAGTCATCGAGATTATAATCAAACACCCGTTGATCAAGCTCACCGTAACTGGTGATTTTGGCATATACGTCAGGTGAAACGGTGACAGTCGTATCACTATGGATGAGCTGGCGACGCAGTTTTTTTAGTAGCACTTGGTAGTGACGCAACACAGTATCCGCATGCATTAAGACGGCAAGCTCTGTGGTCTCAAAAGTCACGAAAGGATTGCCATCTCTATCGCCGCCGATCCACGAACCGAAGCTCATAAATGCAGGTAACGGATAGTCTGTCAGCTCTGGATAGATATCAACAATGGCTTTTTTGATATTACGATATACCTTTGGGATGGCATTAAACAAGCTGGCGTTAAAATAATGTAAGCCATTATTGATCTCATCATATACCAACGGCTTACGCGTTCGCACTTCATCAGATGACCATAACAAGTCAATCGTTTGCGCCGTTTGCTCTTTGGCCTGCTCGTAAGCAAAACTGTTTTCGGTCAAATTGTTTAAGGCATCGCTATGCGTGAATAGACTTTGTAAGATGTTCATCGTGGTACGGCGACGAGCTTCAGTAGGATGCGCGGTGAATACAGGCGTAAACTTTAGCTGATCAATCAGCTCCTGCATTTGAGCGGGCTCGATATTACGCTCACGACACTCAAGCAATGTACGACGAAACGAGCCTTCCCAGCTGTGCTCAGACTGCATGCGCTGCGCGTGACGTTGCTCTCGCAAGTAATTTTCTTCGCTTAAATTGGCTAAGAAAAAATAGATAGAAAACCCGCGTATGACGTTTTTTAAGGTTTGATTGTCCAAAGAAGCAATAAAGTCAATGAGCTGCTGTTTATGGGCTTCATTAGGCTCACGGCGCTGCTGAATAAAACCTTTACGCAGCGTCTCAATCGTATCTAGCGTCTGCTCACCAGATTGGCGAGAGATGGCATCGCCAAGCAATGAACCCAACAAGCTGGTGCGTTTACGTAGTACGTTATTATCTAGTGTCATCTTCAACCTTCTTATTAAATGAGTGAGTACCAATGAGTGAGTAACATAGTAAAGTTATGATTTTAGTTGCTTAACCTATGGCTGTTTACTGATATAAATAATTCGCTTTTATTATTTTAGCTGCCCAAGCAATTTACCACATTAACCATAGCAAAACTATCGAACCTCGATAACATAACCAAGCTCTAAAATTGCAGACTCACTCTAGGGCGTGTCCTCATAGACGAAAAATATAAAATACGACAAGAAGTTAACCCTTTGTATGCATATTGCTGTCACTAACACAGCGATTTTATGAGTTATTCATCATTGCACTCAAACACGATATATAGTCAAAATACCCCAGAAACGCTACGATACTGCTGATATATCGATATTACTTTTCACTGACTATACCAGCCCAAAACTTAGCAAAAAGCCTCGTGAGCTTGCACTACGAGGCTATATTTGAGGCGTGTTATCAATGATAGTTATGATGTAATGTCGAGATAGTCATAAGCAGTCAGCTCATAAAAATAGAATCTGACATCATTATCTTTTTCTTGATTTATTGCTTCTCTATTCGACTGATAGTCACCCCTGTAAAGCCGAATAATATCGTCAACAGTAGGGACAAATAACAGAAGAATGCATAAGGCAGATAATCAAGCACGGGCACGCCTAACGCTTGGCTGATAAACACACCGCACACACTCCAAGGCACTAACGGATTAATAACCGTACCGGCATCTTCAATCGTACGAGACAGATTCTTAGGATGTAAATTCAAACGCTCGAACGTCGGACGAAAGGCAGTACCTGATAGTAAGATACTTAAATACTGCTCACCAATCAGTACGTTGATGCTTAGAGCAGACATGGCAGCGGCAAATATGGCGCGTCCTGATGTGGTTAATGTGTCTTTGATCCCTAATAACAATGCTGGCAAAATACCCAATGCCGTTAGTAGTCCACCAAGACTGAGTGCCAATATCACAATCGCTTGGGTAAAGAACATACTCTGCACACCGCCGCGCGATAGCATGCCCCCTACTTCACCCAGCTCTAATGATTCAGCGGGCGCATAGCCTGCAAATAGATAACCACCTAATTGTCCAAAGCTCGGTGAGCTGTGCAAATAAGTAATAATCAATGCTGCCACAATGGTACAGATAATCGTATAGATAGCATTGACGCGAAAGATAGCCAATCCAACCAGCACGACAAAAGGCAATACCGCATAGCCTTGTACCAGTCCACTTTCAATCAACTGCCCTTGCAAGATAGTCACCTGACTCAAATCAGAGCCAGCAGTCTGACCTGAGAAAAACCAAAAAATAATGACCGTCAGTATCCACGCTGGTACCGTGGTGTACATCATATTGCGAATATGCTCAAACAAATCAATACCTACCACCGATGAAGCAATGGTACAGGTGTCCGATAATGGCGACATTTTATCACCGAAAAACGCGCCTGATACCACAGCACCCGCCGCAATCGCCACGTTGGCATCAAACGCATTACTCATCCCAATAAAAGCCACGCCCAATGTCGCGGCAGTGGTCAAACTACTGCCCAAAGCAATACCGATAATAGAAGTCAGCACAAAGGCAGAGATATAGTAATACTCAGGAGAAATCAGCTGAAAGCCAAAATACATCAGCGTTGGAATGGCACCAGACATCATCAAGGCGGCGACCATTAAACCGATAAAGAAAAACAGATAAATGGCACCGATACCACGCATAACACCTGATGCCATTTGCGACTGCATATCATCAAAGCTTAGCCCTTTAAACAGACCAATGCCTAGCAAGACACAGATAGCGAGAATCAATGATAAATGTGGTACCCAGCCAAAGCCAATCATGGTGACACCCATGATGGCGATGACAATGGCAGAAATCATAAAAGCAAGTTGAGGCGAAATTTGGGTTAATATCTTTGGCGGCATCACACGTCCTTAGCTTGCCAGCTATATCTGGCATAGAGGTTGGCTTTGAGTGTGGCAAGTTTAATGAGTTGCAATGCTTATTGCTACCCTCATCACTTACCAAATAGGCTATCGGTCTTTGCAGCCATGACAAAGTCATTGCGATGCAACCCTTTAATACTATGCGACCACCACGTTACAGTGGCTTTGCCCCACTCTACCAAGATGCCAGGATGATGCCCTTCTGCTTCAGCGATTTCTGCCAATTGATTGGCAAACGCCATCGCCTTGACGAAGTTTTTAAATTTATATTGGCGTTGCAATTGTTTGATACCATCGACGTCAATCAATGACCAATCTGGAATTTGCTGTAATAGCTCGCTTGCCTCAGCAGCCTCAACTGTTGGTGCACCAATACGGCAGGCTTCACAGCTGGCTTGTGATAATGTCGTCATTATAATTTCCTTTTATGTTGATCGTTGTTTTTTTAGTAAACATACGTCCGTGTTGACGCTGTTCTTATTGCTGCATGATTCAAATAATGCTGTGCTTCCCAACCATGCATTAGGGCGTGTCTTCATTTCAAAAATGGTGATAAAAATGAGATAAATTGCCGTCAAACAAGAAAAATAGTGCAGATAATATCGGGATATTAACCAGCTATTTGACGATGTTTGGCAAGATTTAGCCATTTTTAGCCCATTTAGATGACTATCGAGTGAATTGAAGACACGCCCTAAGCATTTTTTGTCGCATAAGCGGGCTCAAACAATCCCAGTGACATGGCTTGTTTGACCATTGCCATGATGTCGCTATTAACGATATCGAATAACGTATCCAAATCATCAATGACATAGTAAATCGGTTGAATATGGTCAATACGATAAGGAGTACGAAGTACATCAAGCAAGTCAAACGCTCGATGTTCTGGTTGGAGCTGGGGTTTATATTGAGACTGAGGTTCTGCTTGCTGCTCAGAACTAGCATTGAGTGCATAAATGGTCTCAGATGGTGAGCTTAAGATGCCACCGCCATAGATTCGACGGTTATCTTGATTTTGTCCAACCAAACCAAACTCGATGGTAAACCAATAAAGCCGTGCTAAAAACCATCTCTCTTCTTTGCTGGCATTGAGACCCAGCTTGCCATAAGTCTCATTAAAAGTCGCAAACGCAGGATGTGTCAGGAGCGGACAATGTCCAACGATTTCGTGGAAAATATCAGGCTCTTCGATATAATCCATATCATCAAATCGACGGATAAAAGTTGCAACGGGAAAGGATTTATTGGCAAGCAATTTGAAAAACTTGCCAAAGCTTATTAATGCAGGAACAGCAGCAGTTTGCCAACCAGTGGTTGCTTGCAGTACCTCATCGATATCATGCAACTGTGGAATACGGGTGGCGGGCAAATCCAGCTTTTTCAAACCGTCTAGATAGGCTGGGCAGGCACGATTGGGTGTTTGCTCGGCTTGCCGCTCAAGTAACGATTGCCACATGCCATTTTCATCGTCACTATAGTGAATATGACCATGACTGTCTGGCTGATGCGACACGTAAGGTTGTTTTTTGGGAGTAGAATCACTCTTTTTATTCGTAGAGTCATCGTGGCTAGCAGCATCATTGTTTGGTGTTTTAGAAGCGACACTATTGGCACCGATGGTAGTATTAAGAGAATCTATATGTGATAGGCGTTCCATGCCTGTGTTCCTTTTATTGCAGTTAGCGCTTTAAATGTTGTTAGTCGCTTTCAATTATGATTGAACCATCACATTGGCTTCACGACATTACAAAGTGCAGAGCTCATTATGGGCAAGACAAATTACTTTCATCCTGCCCGTTTTTTTATGAGCTTTTCTAAATGTAGCGTAAATTATGGCGTTTCAGTCTGTGGCTGACCAACCGCGCCGCGACGCACTTGGTCACGCTCGATAGATTCAAACAAGGCTTTAAAGTTGCCTTCGCCAAAACCATCTTCGTAATCGCCTTTACGTTGGATAAATTCAAAAAACACTGGGCTACCCAAGATAGTTTCAGAGAAAATCTGTAACAGCAGACGTGGGACAGAACCCTCAGTCGTACCGTCGAGCAAAATACCGCGCATCTGTAGCTCAGACACAGTCTCGCCATGACCCGGTAGACGCTCGCCCAGCATTTGGTAATAAGTATCATTTGGTGCGGTCATTAGTGGAATACCAGCTGCTTTTAGCTTATCGATACTGGCAAACAAGTCATCGCTAGCCAAAGCGATATGCTGAATACCTTCACCATTGAAATGCATCAAATACTCTTCGATTTGACCACCGCCCTGCTTGGCTTCTTCATTTAGCGGGATACGAATTTTACCGTCAGGCGCTGTCATGGCTTTACTGGTTAGCCCAGTGTATTCACCTTTGATGTCAAAAAATCGAATTTCGCGGAAGTTAAAGACACGCTCATAAAAGTTTGCCCAATAGGCCATGCGACCACGGTAAACGTTATGGGTTAAATGATCGATGACTTTAAAGCCATGTCCGATAGGGTTTCTGTCTACATCAGCAAAAAATTCAAAGTCGACGTCATAGATAGATTCACCATCTTTATAACGGTCAATCAGATAAATCAATGAACCGCCAATACCTTTGATAGCAGGAAGGCGCAGCTCCATCACACCCGTTGGTACGTCTACTGGCTGCGCGCCCATCTCGATCGCACGCTCGTAAGCTTGTTTGGAATCTTGTACCCGAAAACCCATGCTACAAGCACCCGCGCCATGCTCTTCAACGAAGTAACTGGCTTGGCTTTTTGGCTCACGATTTAGGATAAGGTTGATGTCACCTTGACGGTATAGCGCAACGTCCTTTGAGCGATGATTGGCCACGTGTGCAAAGCCAAGCTGTTTAAACAATGCCTCGACAGCATCCGGTTTAGGTGAGGCGAATTCGACAAAATCAAACCCATTTAAGCCCATTGGATTTTCAAATAAATCTGCCATTGTAATCATCCTTAATTTCAATTGGTGGTCTAAAAATCATAAAAACAATATGAGAAAGCACTCTTAATCATGAGAAAGCACTCTCAATCAATAATTCTTATTGACGATGCATTTATATTAGATTAGGTTTATTTATAAGACTAATTGTTTTTTATGATTTATTTATCAGGTTTACTTATGAATATCAGCATTCGCCAACTCACCGCTTTTATCCAAGTCGCTGACAACGGTAGCTTTACTCGTGCCAGCGATCAAATGCATTTGACCCAATCTGCTGTTAGTGGATTGATTAAAGAATTAGAATCTGGCCTCGGTATTGTGTTATTTGACCGTACTACCCGTCAGCTGTCTTTGTCGGTAGTTGGACGGCATTTGTTGCCGCAAGCACGGCGTATTTTGAATGAAATGCAGCTGTTCGAAAATGAGGCGAGTAGTTTGACCAGCTTGGCGCAAGGTCAAGTACGGCTAGCCGTTTCGCAGTTCGCAGCCTCATCCATGCCAGCAGTTATCGCTCAGTTTTCCAAACAACACCCCGAGATTGGCGTGTCGTTATTGGACTGTTCAGCAGAAAACTTACTTAGGCATATTCAAGACATCGAAGTCGATTTGGGTGTCGGTACTGAGCTTGGTTTTATGGAGACTGATGACGATGTCAACGCTGATTTGTTATATCAGCTGCCATTTTGTGTGGTCATGCCTGACAGCCATGCGCTGGCACAAAAACGTGAGATAACGTGGCAGGATTTATTAGACATTCCGCTCATCACGCTGCAAGGTCCTTTCATTGAACAAGTGACAGCAGAACTGGACGATCAGATCGCCAGCCATATCCAGCAGGCACGATATAAAGTGAATTTTATGTCTACCGCCCTTGAGATGACCCGTCAAGGATTTGGCATTACTCTATGTTTGCCCTATATGCCTGAGGTTATCGACTGGGTCAGTGCCAACGGCTTGCAAATGCGACCTTTGTCCCAGCCTGTTAAGATGCGACAGTTCTTTATTTATCAACGCTCCTCACGCGCGCTATCCCCTGCCACTATTGCTTTCAAGAAATTCTTACAAACGTATTTTAACGATCATTTTGATGGTTTGCATAATACTTAGTTTGCACGGTACTTGATTTTCATAGCACTTAATTTTCATAGTACGTAAGCCAAGTTTATTCAATCCTTGACGGAAACCATAAATATAGTTAAAAAATAAATAGGGCATGTTGGTGTTTTTTAAGCGTTTTATATATTATTTGGCTTGTCGTCAGTCAATGTGACTAAATCTTACGTTGAGTTAATTATCCATTTGATTTATGCTTTTTGGCTTCGCGACTCATATTTTTTGTAAGGATACAGAATGTTTAGAAGTGTAGAATATTATGCTGGTGACCCTATCCTAGGGCTTATGGACAAGTTTTCTGCTGATCCCAATCCCAATAAAGTCAATTTGGGCATCGGTATTTACTACGACGAAGAAGGGGTACTGCCCGTATTGGACTGTGTAAAAACAGCCGAAGAGCGCATTGCTGACCCTATTTCTGCGCGTCCCTATTTGCCAATGGCAGGATTGCCTGGTCATCGTAGCGCTTGCCAAAACTTACTGTTTGGTAAAAACGCTCAAGTGTTAACTGATGGTCGTGTGGCTACGATAGCGACCCTCGGTGGCTCAGGTGCGTTAAAAGTTGGCGCTGAGTTTATTCATCAATGGTTCCCGCAGTCAAAGTGCTATGTCAGCGACCCGACATGGAGCAACCATATCGCTATTTTTGAAGGCTGCGATGTAGAAGTTGGCACTTATCCTTACTACGATAAAGCCAGCAGTAGCATCAAATTCGATGAGATGATCGGTTTTTTTGAAACTTTAAATAAGCAAGATATCGTGTTGTTGCACCCTTGCTGCCATAATCCAACAGGTATGGATTTGACCAAAGCGCAATGGGATACAGTTTTAGAGGTGATAAAACAGCGTGAGTTGATTCCCTTTATGGACATTGCCTACCAAGGGTTTGGCGAGGATATGGACAGTGATGCTTATGCTATCCGTAAAGCGGTTGATATGGATCTCATATTATTCGTGAGCAATTCCTACTCGAAAAACTTGTCTCTGTATGGAGAGCGTGTCGGCGGTCTGTCCGTCGTTTGCCCTACCGTAGAGGAAACCGAACGCGTCTTTGGTCAGTTAAATTTCATCGTTCGCCGTATTTATACCAGTCCCCCATCGCATGGCGGACGTGTGGTCGATATCGTCATGAATGATGACGCACTATACCAGCAGTGGGTTAGTGAGGTTTATGGCATGCGCGACCGTATAAAAGCCATGCGCTTAAAGCTCAAGTCGGTATTAGAGTCTAAACTTCCTGAGCGTAGTTTTGATTATATTACTCGTCAAAACGGTATGTTTAGCTTTACCGGATTGACAGTTGAGCAAATCGAACAATTACAAACCGAATTTGGTATCTACATGGTATCTAACTCACGTATGTGTGTGGCAGGCTTAAACGTCAACAACATTGATTACGTGGCCAATGCCATGGTAAAGGTTTTAAAAGACTGATTAAATCACACAGCTAAAAATGTGGTTTGATAAAAAGGCTGAGCACTTGCTCAGCCTTTTTTTGTGTTCCATTACCCCTGTAATTAGTAAAAATAATAATACAGTCAGTGAAAAGTAATATCGATACATCACGCACTGCTGATATCAATTTTATAGCTGATATATCGCCAAGCCATTGCACAAAAAACTTGCAATCCACATATCAATAAATTACATTATACGTAAGTAGTTAATTATAACGTAATCATAAATTTATATTAGCAAGGAGCAAATCATGTCAATGATTGACGCAAGCCTCACCTCATTTATCGATATCACCCCCGATTCTGACTTTTCAATCCACAATCTCCCCTACGGTATTTTTAGCGATACCAAAGACGCTGCTAATAACAAGCGCCGCGCTGGTGTTGCCATCGGTGAGCACGTGCTTGATTTGTCCGTACTGGAGACAGAAGGGTTATTAAGTTTGGAAGGTGGCCCTTACTTTGACCAATCTACTCTGAATGCTTTTATTGATTCTGGTCGAGACAATTGGACGCAGGCACGTACCACCATTCAAACGTTACTGTCTAGCGACAATAGCACCTTACGTGACAATGCAGACTTGCAAAAAAAGGCGCTGTTTAAACAAGCAGATGTCACCATGCATTTACCTGTTCGAGTGCCCGGTTTTACCGATTTTTACTCGTCTAAAGAGCATGCGACCAATGTCGGCACCATGTTCCGTGATCCAAACAACGCTCTACTACCCAACTGGACTGAAATGCCTGTTGGCTATAACGGACGCGCCAGCACCGTCATCGTTAGCGGGACGGATATCGTACGTCCATCTGGTCAACTAAAGCCCAACCCTGATGACCGTCCTATTTTTTCTGCCTGTAAGCGTTTAGATTTTGAGTTAGAGACTGCATTTGTCGTTGGCAAAGGCAATCATATCGGTCAACCAATCGCTGTAGATGAGGCCTCTGATCATATCTTCGGTATGGTACTGCTCAATGACTGGTCAGCCCGTGACATACAAAAGTGGGAATACGTACCTTTAGGGCCATTCAATGCCAAAACGTTTGCTTCTGAGGTTTCCCCTTGGATTGTCACCATGGATGCACTGGCCCCGTTCAAAACAGCTTGCCCAACACAAGAACCTAAGCCACTTGCTTATTTAAATGAAAAAGTGAGCGATAACAGCTTTGATATCCATCTATCGGTTGAATTACTGCCTGAAAATGCGGAGACGGCTACTGTTCTTTGTGAGACCAATTTTAAATATATGTACTGGTCAATGGCACAGCAATTGACACACCACACTATCACTGGCTGCAAAGTCGAAGTCGGCGACATGATGGGCTCAGGTACGATTTCAGGGCCAACGCCAGACTCTTATGGCTCGATGCTAGAGATTGCTTGGAATGCGACTAAACCTGTCACGCTTGATGGTGGCGAGACGCGCAGCTTCATCGAAGATGGCGACACCGTCATTATGAAAGGCTATAGCGAAAAAGACGGCATTCGTGTTGGATTTGGTGAAGTACGCGGCAAAGTACTACCCGCGCTTAGCTTTGATTTTGATAAATAATAACCGCATATAAAAAAGGCGTAAAAGTAGATGTAAACTGTCAGACAACAATGATGTACCGTCTATAAGTACTGACAGTTTGTCTATTAATATGAAATTTACGCCCTATCAAAAGGAGTTTGATATGAGCTTTCAAATTGAGAAAATCCATCATGTGGCTTATCGCTGCAAAGATGCCAAAGAAACCGTCGAATGGTATCAAAAGCATTTGAATATGGATTTTATTTTGGCATTCGCAGAAGATCACGTACCTTCAACCAAAGCCTTTGATCCATACATGCACGTCTTCTTAAATGCTGGCAGTGGCAATGTCTTGGCCTTCTTTGAAGTGCCCAACCAACCTGAGATGGGCTTTGATCCAAATACCCCGAATTGGGTGCAACACTTGGCGCTAAAGGTCAAAGACCGTGATGAACTATTGATTGCCAAAGAGCATTTGGAACAAGGCGGCATCGATGTCATTGGCGTCACCAATCACGGTATATTCCATTCTATTTACTTCTTTGATCCCAATGGTCATCGCCTTGAGCTGACCTATGACGATCCAACCTCAGAAGACAAGGTTTCTATGATTACAGACGCCATCAAACAAGACATGCTAGATGAGTGGTCTCGTACCAAACGCGCGCCAGCACATACGCAGTTTTTGCATAGTGAAGAGCTGGCTGAAGCACGCGAAATAGCGCCTGTCGGTGAGTAGCAAACCATATCTCACCATCATGAAAGGATTCGATGATGAAAGTAAAAACCCCTTTAGGAATACTCTTAGCTGCCTCGATTGCGATGACTGGCTGCTCCAATAAAGATCAAGCGGTCAGCGCATCTACGGATGCAGGTGAAGTGACGACGTTGCGATTCTCGCACTTTATGACTGCCACTGACAATATAAACACCGAAGCATTAGAGCCGTGGGCGAAAAAAATTGAAGCCGATTCAAACGGCCGCTTAAAGGTTGAGATATACCCTTCTGCGACGCTCAGCAAACCAGGTGCGACCTATGATGCTACGGCGAAAGGCAGTGTAGATATTGGTATGCAAGCGCAAGGATATACAGCAGGACGATTCCCTTTGACTCAAATTGTAGAGTTGCCAGGCATCACAAATACTGCACAGCAGCAGAGCTGTATACTTCATAAACTATATGACGAGGGTGTGATTAAAGACGAATACGAAGACACTCACTTGCTAGCGCTGATAGGCACTGGACAAGGCGCGCTTCATACCGTTGACAAGCCGATTCGCACACCAGCTGATATGAAAGGTCTACGTATTCGCCAACCTTCTGCGGTTGCGAGCCATATTATCGAAGCCACTGGTGCGGCACCTGTCGGCATGCCTGCCAGTGATACTTATACCTCGCTTCAGCGCGGTGTCATTGACGGGCTCAGCTTTACTTGGCAACCTATTCAAGCGTTTCGCCTTGATGAGCTGATCAACACGCACACCAATATTCCTTTTTATAACTCTACCTTTGTTATTAGTATGAATAAAGATAAATACAACAGCTTGCCTGATGACCTCAAAAAAGTGATTGATGACAATTCTGGCGCAGAGCTGGCAGCACATATCTCTAAAGTATTTGACGTCAGCAATGCCAAAGCGATGGCCGCTGCCAAAGAAAAAGGCGATATCATGATTGATATTCCTGATCCACTCAATGACCCAGATTGGAGAGGCCCATTAATGGAAGGCTCTCAGCATTACCTTGATGAAGTGAATGCCACTGGTCTAGACGCTGACAACGTATACGAAAAAGCAAAAGCGGCCAGTAGCGCCTGTATAATTTAGAGGATGAATATCATTAGATGATGTTCGAAAATAAATCTTTTGATACGATAGCCAGTTAGCTTATAGAATCACATACTGGCTACGCTATTTGATAACGCTGTGCTATTGCGAGTATTTGTTCGACCACGTTATGTTGCTCGCTCATCGGTAATTGCTCTGTGGTTCCAATAATAGTGATGGCATACTCTAACGGTAAGCCTTCACCAGCAATTTTGTCATTAATCGCAGATGAATTAGCAGCACTACTGGCAAGCTGTGGCAATATCACAGGAATCGTAATGGCGTTAATCCCCATAAGCATATCGCCCGTCACTGTCGCATAGCCTTGAGTACGAATTTTGGCTTGCAAGTGACTGAAATTCTGCCATTTTTCTGTAATTATTGCTTCATTGTCTGTCTGCCATTCAGCTGTGACCAATGGCTGAATGACAACATCAGGTTGATAACTGGCAAATAACTGCCCTGTCGCCGATGTCGTCAGTGGCATACGCGAACCGATGCGAGTAATAATACTGATTGGACTGTCTGGCTCAACAGATTGAATGATAATAGGGCCTTCACTAAACCATTTGGCGATTTGTACCCCGCAATTTAAGGTGTCTTTAATCTCATTAGCCACCTGCGTGAGACGTGCCAAAAGATTGTTTTGGTTGAATCCAGTATGTCCTAATGATGCCAATGCATTGACTCTATCGCCCACTCCGTATCGACCATCATCGAGCTTACGAGCATAGTCTTTACGAATGAGGCTGACCAAGTAACGATGGGATTTTGCTGGGTGCATTTGCATGGCTTCAGCGATATCCTTTAGCATCATAGGCTCATTGCGGTCGATCAGCACATCTAGAATCGATAGCCCAATCTCAAGCGACTGGACGCCACTTTGGTTTTTACTGGTGACAGAACTATCTAAAAGGGTTTTGGCTGCTGGCATGATTTGCTCAATGAATAATTTACTTAGTTAAATGTCAATTTAAAGCTGGGATAAAGATTTAACATCATCACGCTTGTTTTAGGCCGTGTTGAACATTCACAACATATCATAATAAAAGGAATTAATAATGATGACACTTTATGGCTACTTTCGCAGTGGCACTTCTTACCGTACTCGTATCGCTATGAACCTAAAAGGTTTAGATTACGACGATATCGCAATCAATTTGGCACAAGATGAGCAGTTAGAGACTGCCTTTAAAGCGATTAACCCGCAAGGATTGGTGCCAGTCCTAAAAGTTAATGATTTACTATTATACCAAAGTCCAGCTATCTTGGAATGGTTAGAAGACGTCTACCCTGAGCAGCCATTATTGCCTAAAGATGCTGCTGGACGTATGCATGTGCGCGCGTTGAGCGCCATGATTGGTTGCGACATTCATCCGCTTAACAATCGCCGTATCTTACAATATTTACGTAATGAGTTATCAGTAGATGAGGAAAATGTGATTGCATGGTGCAATCGCTGGATTAGTGAAGGATTTGCCGCTTTAGAGACACGTTTGGCGGCGGATAAAAATCGCGGACAATTCTGCTATGGTGACAGTCCTACTTTTGCAGATTGTTATTTGATTCCTCAAGTTTCTTCCGCTCGCCGTTTTAAAGTAGACCTCAGCGCTTATCCCAACGTCGTCGCTATTGATGCCCACTGCCGCACGCTAAAAGCCTTTGCAGATGCTGACCCTATGATGCAACCCGATGCCCCTAAGCCTCAATAAATCACGAACCCGTTATTGAAAGGATAAGCACGTTGCAAAATAGGTTCTATAGTCGATTCAATGTAAAAAGAACACAGCTTAAAAAGAACATAGCATTGCTGGGATTGATTTTCGAAGCCTCTGTCTGCGCAGGCACAGTAAGCAAGAAAAATTGATATCAGCAGTGCGTAATGTATCGATATTACTTTTCACTGATTACACCCTCTTGTTTTAATACACCCTCTTGATTTTTAACTGATTATAGGCGATAGTTACTGACTTTAGTACAACTGCTTTGATATTGTTTTCAAAGCAGTTTTTTGTAAAAAACCGACGACTGGTATGATAAAACCGATAAAAGTTCTAATAATATCAGCTAATTCAGTGTATAGTTTAAATGAACTTGGTAAGGACACTATTTAATTTAATTAATCAAACTTTAGAATTTAATTGAATTCATCAAAGTTCATATGCTATAAAATTTTCACAGCCTCTATCACTTAAGTTTTTCTACAAGGATCCGTATGAAACACACCACAAAGGCTCTAATAGCCGCCATGACTCTATGCGTTAGCGCAAGCGCTGTCGCCTCTAGTCACCGTGAAGCCCCTTCAATTACCAAAACCCCTAAAGTCGATGCCACTGACTTTTATATGTTTAATAGTTATGAAAATAATCGAGCCGATTATGTCACGATTATTGCCAACTATTTACCGCTACAAGACGCTTACGGTGGACCTAATTACTTCGCATTAGACGACGATGCCTTGTATGAAATCCATATCGATAACAACGGCGATGCGGTCGAAGATATTACCTTCCAGTTCGACTTTACCCAAAACTTAAACAGTATCGAAATCGACTCAGATGGCAACCCATCGACAGAAAAGGTCGCCATTCCTTTGTCCAACGCTGGTGATGCTTCGGTTGCTGCTAACGTACAAACCAGTGAGAGCTATGACGTCACGATGGTCAAAGGCGATCGCCGTAGTGGCTCACGCACTGATTTGGGCAATTTCAAAAAACCATTTGACTATATCGGTACCAAATCGTTTGCTGACTACCCTACCTATGCACGCAGCTTTATTAAACCGTTAAACTTGGGTAGCTGTGGTACTGGTAAAGTATTCGTTGGTCAACGTGCTGAGAGCTTTGCAATCGACTTGGGTAGAGTGTTTGATTTAATCAACCTAAACCCATTAGGTGCACGTAATGGTGGTACTAACATTCTGGCAGATAAGAACATTACTTCTATTGCCATGGAAGTGCCTAAAGCTTGCTTAGTCAACGCGACTGGTAACGATCCTGTCATCGGTGCTTGGACAACGGCTAGCGTTCGTCAAGCGACCTTGGTAAATGGCAATCCTGCTTCAGGCATCAGTACAACGGCCAAAAAAGGCGGTGCATGGACGCAAGTGTCACGACTAGGTATGCCATTGGTCAATGAAGTGGTTATTGGACTTAAAGATAAAGATAAATTCAATGCGTCAGAGCCAAAAGATGATGTGGCAAAATTCGCGCCTTATGTCTTTTATCCTACGCTTCCTGCTCTAATTCAGACTTTATATCCGCAAGCACCAGCACCAACGAATTTCCCTCGTCAAGATTTAGTCACCGCCTTTTTAACGGGTGTTCCTACGATCAACAAACCTGCTAATCCAAAGCTCGTACCAGCAGATATGTTACGACTTAACACTAGCACGCCTGCTGTTGCAGCTGCCAATCAAAATGACTTAGGTGTGATTAGTATTATTCCAGGTCAGAACGATGGTCGCCCAAGTGCAACTGCTAAAGATGTGGCAGGATTTCCAAACGGTAGACGTCCTGGTGATGATGTCACTGACATTGCGTTGAGAGTGTCTATGGGTGCTTTATGTCATGCTGGATTGCCTGCAGACGTCACTTGTGTGCCTGCGGATGCTAAAGCTGGCAAAGCATTGTTCACAGATGGTGCAGTCAAACCTGCAACCGAGTTTGACTCTGTCTTTCCTTATCTAAAAACGCCTAACCCAGGTAGCCGATAAGCTGAATCTAACCCAAGGAGAAATACTATGCGCTATATAATGTTAGCCGTATTGATCACTGGATCAGCTGCACTTTCTGGTTGTTTCAATGATAATGACAACAATGACTTTGACTCGTCAAATCAGGTTGATAAGGCTGTTGCGGCAGACCAAGCGAAAGCGAAGTTAGCCGTTAATAATACCTCTGCTGTGATTGATGCTAGTAATAATGTCGACACTGATGAGCCTCAAGATATTGATCGGGTGATGCTGCCTGAAGCCAATTTGGCAGAACCTGTCGCAGTATCAGGCGCCAATGCCTCGCTGTAGTTTGACCTGAAGTTATCCAAGCACCTAATCAGTTTACTGATTGGGTGTTTCTTTATGTTTTGAGCCGAGATATTTTATGCATTGGATTAAACTCCCTATCGGATTATTACTGTTATTACCTCTCAGCAGCCAACTGCTTCACGCTGCCCCCTTTATACCAAAAGACGATCAACAAATTCTAGCGACTCTGCCTACAGATTCCCCAGCGCCGCGCTATCTAAACGCTGCTGACTTTGGAACTGACACACACACAAATACCCCAGCACAAACCAGTCAATTACTAGAGCGCGCTTATCTACAAGGCGATCCTAGAGCATTGGGTCAGGCACGCGCGCAGTTAGATCAGAGCACAGACCAGAGTATAGATACGCTAATGCTACGAGCACGAGCATTGCAGTCAGATCATAAATTTGCTCAAGCAAAAGCGCTATTAACGCAGATATTAGAACAAGAAGCGACTCATCCAGATGCTCTATTGACTCTTTCTTCTTTACTGGTCGTCCAAGGTCAGTTTAAAGAGGCTTTGAGCTACTGCAACAAACTTGATGATCCTGAATTGCGTGTTTATGAGCTGGCTTGTCAGGCTCAGATACAGAGCATGACTGGGCAGCTTGAACAGGCAAAACAAACACTCAGTGGACTGGCGGCGATCGCACCTGGGTTAGATGCATCAACTGCTCGCTGGATATACTTGATGCAAGCAGATGCCGCATTACGTAGCCAAGATACTTCGCTTACCAATCAGATTTTTAGCGTGATGGACGATCAAACCGTACCGGCGCTGATGGCTCGCGCTGACTGGCTATTGAGTATCGGTGAGTATGAAAAGGTGCGCGATATGCTCCGAGAGCATACGGATAAAGACGCCTTGCTACTACGCCTTATCACTGCTCAAATGGAATTAGGCGACCCTCAAGCACAGAAAAACTTGGCCTTGATGAAAGAGCGCATTGAGGTATGGCAGATACGCAAAGAAAATGCTCATATGCGCGAACAAGCGACTTATGCTTTGCTGGCCAATCAAGTAGACTCAGCACTAAAATTGGCTCAAGATAATTGGCAACAGCAGCGTGAAACGGCTGATATCGTGCTCTATGCGAGCGCAGCTATCAAAGCTGGCAGCCAAGCAGACATCAAGCTAATACGCCAATTTATGGCAGACACGCAATTCGAATATCCTGCACTGGAGCAAGCGCTACGCTCAGGTAAAATCAGTGATTGTCTAAATTGCCAAGTTGCCACTACGCAAACGTCCAACACTCAAGCCAAAAGCACGCAAACCGTAAACACGCAAGGTATGAATAAGGAGAAGCTTTTATGAATGCGCTTCGCAGACTTATTGGAAGTCATACTTATCGTTACCTGACGCTGCTGTTACTGGCGCTGACGTGTTCAGTGGCACAAGCGCATGAGTCTAGTACCGCCTACTTAAACCTCAATCTGAGCGACTCTGAGAGTACGGCAGAGAGTAAATATGATGCTGAATATGAGCTTTCACTGCGCGACTTAGCGTTGCTGATTGATATAGATCCAAACAAAGACAGTCAAGTCAGTTGGGCAGAAGTAAAGTCACAGACATCGCTGATAGAGCAACTGATTCAATCCAAAATAAAACTAGAAAGTAGCGCACAAGCGTGTCAAATTACAAAATTTGCGCCATTAGCCATTAATACACGTGGCGGGTTTAATTATTTATATAGCAATTTTGCCTTAAGCTGTGCTCAGCCCATCGATAATCTTGATTATCAGATATTGGCAGGTATCGATGCCAACCACCGACTCATCCTGACTCAGGCTAATGATGACACCGCCCTACAAGTGCTAGCAGTAGGTCAAAGCCCATTAGGAGCGCAGGCAAATACTGGCTGGATGTCTACCGCGACTAATTTTCTCAAAAGCGGTATACACCACTTGCTAATTGGTTGGGATCATCTGCTATTCTTATTTGTACTGCTCATTCCTGCGGTGTACGTGCGCAAACAGAAACAATTGATTGCTGTCACTAAGCCAAAAGCGGCGCTGCTTGAAGTGTTTTGGATTGCGACTTCGTTCACACTCGCTCACTCCATTACACTTAGCTTGGCGGCACTACAAATCGTTAGCATACCGCCACGCTTTATCGAATCTTTGATTGCACTGTCTATTGCCTTTGCCGCGCTCAATAATGTCGTGCCATTACTACGGGTACGAGCAGTCTATCTGGCCTTTGTTTTTGGACTGATTCACGGTTTTGGTTTTGCCAATGTATTGGTAGACTTGCCACTTGCTACCAGTGCACGTGTATTAGCGTTGTTGAGTTTCAACGTAGGCATTGAGATGGGACAGTTGGTATTTATCGCTTTGGTGTTTCCAATAGCGCTACTATTACGTCACACACAATTTTATAAATGGATTATATTTTATATCGGTTCGCTGATTAGTATTTTAGTGGCACTGTGGTGGTTTTTTGAACGGGCATTTTAAGACCACTAAATGTATTCATGTGCTAATTGATGACACGCCCTAGCATCTTCTTGATGGTAGGGCTTATTTTTTATGGTCAGCTTTCAACATCCTATTCATTGACGAAAGCAACTTTAGTAAGACCTGCATTACTCGCAGCAGCCAAAACTTGCGCCACCATATCGTAGCGAGTGTCTTTGTCTGCGCGCAGATGAATACTAGGATCTAGCCCATCACTTGCTGCTTGCGCAAACCGTGTCTGTAGTTGCGGTAATGACAGCGACTCTTCATCCCAAAACAGCTCATTATCTTGATTGATACTGATTTGTAATATGTCATCAGGCAAATCATTAATCGTAGCACTGGTCTTGGGCAGATCCAATGGCACAGTTGGGTTCATCACTGTCGCTGTCACTAAAAAGATAATCATCAGCACCAGCATGATATCGATGAGCGGTATCAGGTTCATCTCGCTCAAACCTTGAGTGTCATCATCTCCTAGATGAAACGCCATGCGTGTCTCCTTTTTTATAGCCAATAAATTGCAAGGATCTAAACATTTGTATTTGTTTTATCTGTCGTCACCGCTGGACGCATCGATGCACCTAAGAGACCGTGAGCAATATCATTGGCTAAGAATAACGTTCGACGATTCATACGCGCAATAATGTTATAAAAAATCACAGCGGGAATCGCAACGGCAAGACCAAGCCCCGTCATGATGAGCGCCTCACCTACTGGACCTGCCACTTGCGCAAGCCCTGCCTGCCCGCTCATACCGATACTGCGTAGCGCATGAAATATGCCCCATACGGTACCAAATAATCCAATAAAGGGCGCAATAGCGGCAGTCGTACCTAGTAGCGGCAATCCTTGCTCACTGCGATGTCGATAGCGACCAATCAGTTGCAATAAAGTCTGCTCGGTCATCAATCTGCGCTCCTCTGCACTGGCTTGCAAACTAGGCGGCACTTGTTTTTGTAATTGCTGTGCTAAATCAGCCGCGACAGTTTTGGCCAATTGGCGACTATAATACAGCCGCAAAATTCCTGTGACCCAAGAGGCAACCGATAACGCAAAAAGTGCAAAAAATAAAGCCTTGGTAATAATATCTGTGTATTGCCAATAATCCATAAGATCCATACATCTTCCTTAACGTAATTATCTTGAAGTAATTATCTTGACGTAATTATAGTAGATTCACTTTAAAAAAATACCATACTGCTGGGATGCGTTTTCTAAGGCTCTGAAGTACCAAGCACACAGCAAGCAAGGAAGTTGATAATGCCTAGACTTGCCGTATCTTTTTTATATTGATCTGATGATAGACTGTGTTGTTCATTTAAAAACAGCTGCTATCATTATCATCGGCGAAAGACCTTACAAATTCTATGTTAATTATTAAATGTCGGTCTCTCATATACCAATGACATCGGCACAATCGCATCAACTGTCTTACCGTCTTTTTGCAGTGGATTGAGTTGCCCTGTCCTGACCTGCGTGGTTGCCATTGCATCGATTATTGGACTGCCTGAGGGTTCAAGCAGTTGCACCTCCGTAATATAGCCTTCTTTATTGACATGCAACTCTAGCATGACGATAAATACATCACCGAGCTCAGTATCAATGCTACGCCATATTAGCAATGGTAAGCTAGTCGTCGGTTCATGCTTATCGAGCCAGCTGCCATAATCTGCCAAAAACGAGGCAGTCTCGTCATTTTTATTGACCTCATTATTTTTATCAGCCTTCTCATTTATAGCGGCCTGATCAATGACTTGCTTTTCGGCTTGGGCAGCGGCTAACTTCAGCATGTTGGCAATTGCTTCATTGGCTGCTTGTATGTGCCATTGCTCTTGTTCGGCGAGCTTTCGGTTGGTTTGTTTTCCTAGTTCACGTTTCTGTCTGGCTTGATCACGGTTGAAATGCGCTGTCACAGCTCGAGCTCGAATCATTTCCGTTAGATCTTGCTCTGTGTCGTCTGATTTATTTGATGCGTTCGATATTTTTCTTGATTCTACTGTCGTCAATGGTGACGCTGATGAGGGGTTTTCAAGAGAATTTTCAGGATTGCTTTCTAAATTGGGTGATTTTTTAACCACGTCAGTATTTGCTGTTGAAGGCATTGGCGCTTCTTTTGTTTCAGCTTTTAATGTTGCAGCTGATGACATCTGAGCAGATGCTACGACTTTTTCTAATGGTTTGATTGGTTGAGTCTCAGAGACGGGTTGTTTTTCTGAGACAGGTCTGGATTGAGGTTCTGTACTTGGCCTATTGGTAGGAGGTGACGCTAATGTGATTAGCTCTAGTTGAATGGTCTCTGGTTTATTTTTTATTTCGGGAGGTTTCGGGGTATCGATAGATATCATTGCCCATACGGTGGCACCGTGCAAGGCAACCACAAAAATGGTGACCCAAGCATTGAGAGGACGAGTGAATGAATTTGGTAGTATCATGATGATTAGAATACTCATTAAAAACAAACCTGTATATCGATTTCTTCAATAAATGCTTGGATAGTTGAAAGCGAATGATCTAATACTTTTCACTCTCTATCCTATAGATATACTCACCTTCTTAAACTTGGCAAGTTGATCAAAAAAATGATTTTATGATAATCAAGATTTATACGATTATTATCTTCATTGCATTAAATATTTACTCTTCATCCATAAAAAAGCAAGACATCTGATGTCTTGCTTTTTTTATCTCATCATAATCGTTATAACAAAATCGCTTTAATCAAAATGGAAGCCTGCACCTACTGCGCCGCCTACATTGCCTTGAGTGTCGGCAGTACCGTTCACTTTGATAACCCAGCGACCGTCGTTAGAGAGTTTAGAGAAGCCAATGGCTACTGCGCTTTCTCCATTGTACGTACTCACACCGCCGCCGATCAGTGACTTACCTGCGATGTAGGCCTGAGGTAGTGCAGACATTGCCATTGCAGCTGAGATACCTGCATTTGCGTCGTCTTCTACTTCATCGATTCTGTAGCCAAGATCGCTCATATTGCTATTGAGTCGACTATCAAGTGCACTAAGCTGACTGTAGTTGACAGCATCTGTCGCCTCTATACCATCGGCAACACCAGTTATGCGTTGATTACCTGCATATAGACCTTGAGCAGTCATACTTGGACCATCTTGCATGGTGATGCCATTACTATTGATGACTGTCGTCCCAGCCGTGACACTATCAACGCTTATATTACCGTTCAGATCAAACTTGATGCTACTGCCCTCTGCGGTGGTCGTTATGTTGTTACCACCTGTGAAGCTTAGGACACTCTCATCTCCGACTGGTTTGTTGATATTATCACCACTATCTGCACCAAAGTTGAGTCCAGCATCGAGCCTATCCGTGTTGGTGTTGATATTGGTTGTATTGGTGGTAATATTGGTTGTGTTAGTCGCGATATTGCTAGTGTTAGTAGCAATATTTGTGGTGTTGGTCGTGATATCAGTTGTATTACTGGTGATGTTGGTAGTATTAACTTGTACGTTTCCATTGATTTCGATCGTACCTTGTCTGATAGAAGCAATCGCACCATCGATATTGCCTTGACCTGTTCCACCGATATCATTATTAATGAAAGTACCATTTTCAGGATTATAGACAGTGTTGCCACCGATAATGCTGCTGATACCACTGCCTTGGGCATAGAGTTGACTACCATTAACGGCGTCTTGGCTGTCTGCAGCTACTTCACCATTTTGGATATTGGTAATCTTAGTGTCAGCCGCATCAATGCCACTTTTCGTGACGCTTGGACCACCCGCAATCGTGAGTCCATTATCATTGATAGTAGTATCACCTGTGGTGACACTGTTCAAAGTGATATCTGGGCTTAGATCAAAACTAATGTCATTAGCATTGGAAGGTATAGGTGCTGCACGTAAACCTGTGCTAGCATCAAAGGTAGCCACATCATTGACTAACGTTCTAGACACTTTGATATTACCGTCTCTACTATTTAGGTCGATAGCATCTCCTTGTCTTACCTGAGTAGCAATATCACCTTGAGCAGTGATATCCCAACCTCGATCCAAGGCAATGGTCACTTCTCTTAATTGCCCGACGTTTACGGCATCAGAGTTCAGCTCACCTCTACCAACATTACGAATAATGTTGCCACCATTGTCTAGACCACGGCTACTCAATGTGACCGTTCTACCTAAGCCACTATCTATAAAAGTAAAGCCTGCGTTGTTCATAATGCTATTGCCTATTTGCATACTGCCCTCATCTCCCAAATCCAACTGGTTGTTGAGTTTAACTTGAACGCCATTTGCAGAAGCAACAGTAGTAAGGTTACTATCACCTGTGACATTGATCGTATCACCTAATGCAAATTGCTGATCATTATCGCTATTACCATCACCAATTTTAATACCTTTGGCAATTTCGTTATTGGTCGTTGTGAGCTGTGCGAAGTTTACGGCATCAGTTGGCGCAATTCCTTCACCAACTTTGATAATTCTATTATTACCATTATCAAGACCTTCGTTGCTTAACGTAATGGTCTGATTAGGACCATCAGTGATGGTGACGCCTGCATTGTTAAGCACTGTGCTTTCCATTCTCACGCTACCATTTTTACCAAGCATTACGTCTTCAGCCAATTTAACGTTTAGATTGCCCTCTTCATCAGCAACAACACCGATGTTGTTATCAGTTAACTCTGTCGCGCCTCCTTGGATTGTTAAGGTTTGACCTAACTTACGATTGACAACAACGGTAGTGTCGTCTCCTGTAAAGTCTAGTCCCAAGTCGACCGTGCTGTTGGTTGCATTCAACTGTCTAATATTAACGGCATCTGTATCATCTTCACCATCAGCTACCTCAGTGATTCTGTTTCCGCCATTGTTAATACCAATGCTGCTTAGTCTAACCGTACTGCCACCTAAGAAGCTGACGCCACCTGTTTTCAACAAGGTATCCCCTGCGGTAACACTAGTAAAGGTAACATCCTCTGCTGTCGCCACTTTAATACCACCATCTTCAGCACTAAGAACGATGTTGTCTCCTGTGAGAAAGTTAGCCGTATTGTCTGTTTTATCCAGTGTTTTAACCTCATTACCGTCTATTTGAGTGATAACCGTCTGCATAGCGCTATCAGCTTTTACCAAGCTGGCTTTGCTATCTGCACTTAAGTCAACGGCATAGTCGGTCATGTTGGTCAACTCGTCTTTGTCACCTGCTGTGACCGTGACGGCAGAAGAGCCTGCTGAAGCGGTGACACCATCTGCATTGACTGTGTAAACGTCTTGAACGTTCTGACCTGTAGATTTCACAACATCAGCCACGTTAGTACCTGCGGCGACTTCGGTTTTAGCAGCGGCAGCTGAACTGTTGAGCTGACCAACATTGACCGCGTCTTTATCTAAGACACCCGCCTTGACGTTTGTCACTTTCTTATTACCAGCGTTGATACCATTAGACTTAGTGATACTGGGGCCATTGACCATGCTTAGACCGTCACTGGTCAACGTTGCATTAGACAGTGGGTTTGTACCTGTTACTGTCACACCAATGCCGCTGACCGTAGTCACACCGCCCATTGCCAGACCACCAGTGACTATGCCCAAACGATTAACTTGAGTGCCACCAAAGATATTACCTGTGCTGACGCTGCCGTTATTGCCTAGATCAAGATCGTTGTTGAGTTCGAATGAGACATCATTACTCGTTGAGTCTTTAGAGACGATGATGTTGCTGTTTTTGCTATTGAAGTCAACTGCTTCACCAGGTCCAACATTGCTTGCAGTAGCACTGTTACCTTGTGCACTGATATCCCAGCCTCTATTAGCCGTGTCTGTCACACCATTTAGCTGACTGAGGTTGACAGCGTCATCTAATTCAATAGCATCAGCTACTTCAGTGATTCTGTTGCCGCCATTGTTGAGACCCATGCTGCTTAGTCTAACCGTATTGCTACCCAAGAAGCTGACGCCACCTGTGTTCAACAAGGTATCCCCTGCGGTGACACTGGTAAAGGTAACATTCTCTGCTGTCGCCACTTTAATACCACCATCTTCAGCACTAAGAACGATGTTGTTTCCTGTGAGGAAGTTAGCCGTATTGTCCGTTTTATCCAGTGTTTTAACCTCATTGCCATTTATTTGAGTGATAACCGTCTGCATAGCGCTGTCAGACACGTTTGATACATTTTCTAGCTGACCATAGTTCACCGCGTCAGTGGTAGTTGTACCAGCTTTAACGTTTGTGATCTTTTTATTGCCAGCATTGATACCACCAGATCTGGTCATGCTTGGACCATTCAGAATGGTTAGACCATCACTGGTCAACGTGGCATTAGACGGATTAAAAGGGTTTATACCTGTTACGGTCACACCAGCGCCACTGACTGTAGTGACGCCACCCATTGCCAGACCACCTGTAACCATGCCCAAGCGATTAACTTGAGTGCCACTAAAGATATTGCCTGTGCTTACGCTGCCGTTATTACCTAGATCGAGGTTATTATTGAGCTCAAATGACACATCATTGCTCGTTGAGTTTTTAGAAACAGCGATGTTGTTATTTTTACTATTGAAGTCAACTGAATCGCCAGGTCCTACATTGCTTGCAGTAGCACTGTTACCTTGTGCACTGATGTTCCAGCCCTCATTTGCAATGTCTGTGACAGCTTTTAGCTGAGATACATTCACTGCATCAGTATCTGCTGAGCCACCTGCAACGTTAATGATACGACGTTCGCTTTCAACAGCTCCTACCGAGACTGTGCCATTATTTGCATCAGCAGCAACGTTGGTTAAGAAAGAAGCACCACTTTGTACAGTTGCAATAGAGTTTTGACCTAAAGCAACACTGTTTAGAGCATTTGCTCTAGAACCTTTACCTAGTGCAACACCCCCTAAAGCCTGAGCTTGCGCATCAAGACCAAGTGCAACGGTGTCATTGGCAGTTGCTTTTGCTTCGTAGCCTATCGCAACCGCACGACTTGCGCTGGTTCCGTTTGTGGCTCTTTGACCTATCGCAACTGAATTAACACCTGCTTTTGCATCTTGACCACCAGCAAAGCCGTTGAATGAAGATCTTGCGCCTTCACCGATGACGGTTGAATTTGAGTTCCCAAATGCATTCTCTCCAACAACGGTTGAGTTACTACCGTTTGCATTGGCATTCGAGCCAACAGCAAGAGCGTTAGTCCCTGTTACTGACGTGGTGTATGGCTGTGAAATGCTGGAGCGGATAGGAAAATCAATATCAGCAACGATAGTATCTAATGCTTTTAGCTGGGAGCCGTTAACCGCCTCTTTACTATTAGCATCAATCAAACCATCATCTACATTGACGATCTTTTTATTGCCAGCATTAACGCCTGTAGCAGAAATAACGACACCACCGTTAAAAGTCGCACTTTCCAAACCCGTTAAATCTTCTGCTAATTTGATAGTTAAGGTGTTACCAATACCGAATACACCTATATTACCATCCGTCAATGGTCCAGTTGCACCACCTAAAATATTAAGTGTCTCGCCATTACTGCGTGTGATAGTTGTAGGATTATCACCTTCGAAGTTCAGTGTTATTGAACCTTCAGGATTGTTTTGATCAGAGTTATTGTTGTGGCTATTGTTACCAGAGGTATGGGTATGAACGCCGTGACTGCCATGGCTATGAGTATAATCGCCATCATGGTGATTTTCTGTACCCGTAGCATTCGTCTGCATACCAAAACCAGCAGCCAATAGTCCAAGGCCTATGGCACTTAATCGTAATGTCTTGATTGTAGATAGGTTAGATGTTGTGTTGATAGCAGTGTTAGAGCTAACACTAGATTTGGAAGATTTGCCACGCCCCTTTGCATATTCACCGACTGCGGTAAAGCAATTTAAGGCTTCATTCCAGATGACTTTATAGATGCGGTTCATGATATGTACTCCCTTACAGACTTGTCAGATTTAAAAAATCAGAGATAAAATCTATATCGCAGAGAGTCGATATCACAAAATAAAACGGGATATAAACTGATAATCACGAAGCTTTTTTAGAAAATTATTTGTATGAATGTTTAAGGAATAATACGTTTTGTCTCGTAAAATCTTTAGCACTCTCTATATATTAGTATTACCGAATATATAGAGAGTGACAATGTCGTCTGTCTGGCATTTATTACCATTTGTCGTTTATATTCATAAAAACGAATATAAACTTTTAATTTTTGATTATTCACATTAAATTAGGACCATTTTTTAAAAAAATTTAGCTTTTAGTATAGGTAGGATATGCGCTTATTTGTATTGTAAACACATGATAAGCACATAAATTTCCCATAAAATGTTTCTTAACCATTTATCTTCTTATCTGCTAGGCAAAATTATCTGCACCACCAGCCCTTGTAAGCCATCTTGGCGATTGTAGACATGAATCTGACCTTTATGCGCCATCACAACCGCATGGACAATTGCCAATCCCAAACCATAGCCACCTGTTTCACGATGACGAGCCGAATCAAGCCGTACAAAGGGCTGAAAAATACGCTCTACATCTTTATCCGCGACGCCGCCGCCCTCGTCCATTATGCTGATTTGAATCGCGGGTTTCTTATCCTCCATCTCCACTTCTTTAATATCAGCAATTACTGTTGAATCGGAGGCAGTATGCATAAAAGCATTACGAATGACATTTTCAAGCGCGCTATGTAGCTGCTCTTGGTTACCAAGCACAGTCCAAGGAGTGGCTGAGTAAGCCGTTGATAAAGAATCTGTCACGCGTGTATGACTCGGCTGCCATTGCCAGCGCACGTTTTTATGCTGAAACTCAAAGCAAACGTCTTGACCAATTTCACTGATAATATCAGAGAGATCAACCGCTTCGTTTTCTATATTATCGATCGTATATTGCTGCATTTGTAGAGATTGAATATGAATGATTTGCTCAATCAACTCATTCATCCGCGCCGACTCTTTATCGATACGGTCGAGGTAACGACTAGCATTCGGTGCAAAGTCGCGAGTCAGCTCAGTCGCAACGTCAAGACGCGCCAATGGCGATCGTAGCTCGTGCGAGATATCACTGAGCATCTGTTTGCGTGCCAGCTCACTCTCAGCCAACCGCGTTGAGAGTTTGGCCACATCTTTAGCCAGCAAACCCAATTCATCATCGCCCATTTTTGATAGATTTGGATGGGCCTGATAGTCGCCGTCAATCATACGATGTACGGTGTTTTGCACACGGCGAATACGCTGGGTCAATGTACGACTCAGCCAAACACAAACCAAGACGCTAAAGATAATAATCAACAGTAAACGTATGGGAAAATTGCCACGTTGCAGCGCTACCACGTCTGAAAATCGTAGATGCGGACGCAATTGTATGATCACAGCCTGCTCATCTGGTAAGACGACTGTCATGTCTGCCAGTTCAGGACGACTATCAGGATCAGCCATCTTCGCGCCATTCGGGGTCATCGGTGACAGGATATGATTTAAAAGTGACGGTTCGTTATTCAATACTCTATCATCCTGATTACCAGACATTTTATTATCAGGTTTTTTATTATCAGCATTAGGCATTGACTGTATTGGTAGCATCGATGAATACCCCATTACCTGTCGATCGCTATTCATAGGTTTTTGCCTACGCCCATCTCTATCACGATAACGTGGAAATATAATGGCACCTTGCTCATCATAGACTCTGATCTGATTCATAAGCCGCCGATCTTGACGGTACATCTCCCTGACGGTGGTTAAATCACCCACTTGTAACGCCTCAATCATTTCTTGGCGCTTAATCAATAAGCTATCAATTTGCACATCCATACGAGCGGTTAGTGCTTTTTCGACCAGCCAACGCTCCACCATAATAGATAAAACTGAGGTTATCAGAATCGTCACTAGTAAGCTTAAAAACAGACGCCAAAACAGGGTCATACGTATCTTAAATCTTGGAGGCTTCATCGATGATTCCGTCATTACAACACCAGCTGATAACCTTTACCACGAACTGCCTTGATAGGCTCTTCGTGAAAAGGTTGGAGTTTTTTGCGCAGTCGCGAGACATGCACATCAAGGCTACGATCGAAGGGTTGTAATTCACGTTGCAAAACATGCTCTGACAGCCATGCTTTGCTTACCACCTCGCCTTTTTGTTTCAGTAGCGCAACCAACAAATCAAACTCTGTCCCCGTCACTTGTAGCTCTATGCCATCTATCTGACAAAGCCGCTGGTTTTGATCCAAATGCAAACGGCTCTCTGGTAACGGCGTATGCTCTGATGCCGCCGCATTGGTGCGCTTGATGACGGCATTGATACGTGCCAGTAGTTCTCTAGGATTGCAAGGTTTGGTTATATAATCATCAGCACCAAGCTCCAGACCAATGATACGATCAATCTCCTCCCCTTTTGCGGTCAGCATGATGACAGGGATATCACTGATATTGGGCAATTGACGCAAGACACTCAATCCATCGATTTTTGGCATCATAATATCTAGTACCAGCAAGTCATAAGCAGCAGCGCCATTGAGCACATTATTGCTCGCGGTTTTGAGTTTTTGTATGACAGCCTCGCCATCGTGAACGCAGTCGCATGTCACCCCATGATTGTGCAAGTATTCTTGTAATAACTGGGTCAACTCTTCGTCATCATCGCCTAGTAGTATGTGTGGCACATCTTTCTCCTTGAGCGTTGGATCGCTTTATTAGCCATATTATCAGTCAATTGCTTATCGATTCGCTATAAACGTTACCTTTCTTAATACTTCATAAATGTTCGTAACCTTTAACTGTCGTAATATAGCGTCTATCAGCGACAAATACTGATAACAAGCAGGGATGGATAGTGGCTATCCGGGACATTTACCATTCATAAGCTGATCAGATAAAAACTGACTTTTTCGCAACCAATAATGTATGCACCATAAATTAAGGTAATGATGATGAAAAAATTATTAATGGGCTCAGTATTAGCAATGTCTAGCATTTTCACCGTAACGGCTTGTACCAGTGTTAATGCAACTACTGATACCACACCAACGACCAGCAAAATGCAGCATAAAGATGGCATGAAAAAAGGTGGTATGAGAGGTCCAATGTCACAACTAGATCTAACAGCAACGCAACAAGCGCAAATCAAAGCCATCATGCAAGCACAACACGGTGACCGTAAAGCTGACCGTACAAAAAACAAAGCAGAACGGGCGCAGATGCAGCAACAAATGCAAGCATTGACCAATGCTAACACTCTAAATACAGCAGCAGTCAATCGCTTAGCTGATCAACAAGCAGCTAAAACCAAACAGCGCTTCATTGAGCGCGTACAGACTCAACATGCTATCTCTCAGGTATTGACTGCTGAGCAACGCGCCAAACTTGCTACATTAAAAGCTGAAAAAATGGCGAAAGGTCATAAAGGCTCAGAGCATGGTAAAATGCATGGCAAACCACATCAAGGCATGTAATTCGTCATTAATAGGCTATTTTGCATTCATGCTGAATGTTATATAAGACTGATTATGAACACATAAAAAAGCGCATCGTATAAACGGTGCGCTTTTTAGTTTTCAATTTCAATAACGACTAACTAAACTTACCTACGATTAATCCGCTTTTAATCAATCGTCCCAAACTTCTCTTTAGCCATTGGCATGACACTAAACATCATCTTTCCTATCGCAGTACCATTGCCATCACGATAATACTGCATCAACTCGCTACCATACTCGCGCATATCAATACTATTACTGGCATTGGGCACTTGCACATTACTTGGTAAATTCGGAAATGCCATGTCTGTAGCGCTTATAGCGGAGTATTGCTGCAAAACATCTATGACCATATTCTCATCGGAAGCAGTCTCGCTCGGAAGCTCACTACGCAGATGCTGCCATTTGAGCTGACCACGCTTATCAAATCCATACAACTGCTGCGTCTCTGCTTTCACTAGTATTGCGCCTTCTTCTGTCTCTGCCATTGTTTCATCTACTGTCTCACTACCACTATCCATGCCATTCTTTATCATTGCTAGCATCTGCTGCACTAACGCTTTACTGGTAAATTTATCCATATTTGTATTGCTTACTTCGTCAGATTCGCTTTCTTTGACCAGCTCTGGATATCGCTGACTGATTCGCTCGTAGACGATGCGCATATAATCTTGATAAAACTGCTCATAACTCTCAGCGCTTTGTACACGGCGAATAACTTGGTTACTTGCCAGCATTGCTGGTAGCTGATGCGCGGGTAACTTGGGAGAGAGCGAAGCTAGCGTATTAGGGGCGACATAATCAAACTGGCTAACAGGTGCCGCATCAAATGTGGTATCTAACGCTGCAAAATGGCTTTTTATCAACTCACTACCAAAGCCTTTGGGTAAGGTGCCATCATTAATGGCTAGCTTTAGCCATTTGTTGCGCCATTTTGTACCGAGCTTATCGTCTAACATTTCTGAATTAAACATCGCAAAATTATCTGCCCATAGATAAATATTACCATTTTTCAAATCTAGATAAATAGGCTGATTGACACTGCTTTGATGATTGCGCGCGTGATACTGCATGCTCGCCAACATCGTCGCCTTACCAGCCATTGGCTGATAGACGCCTTGTGCATTGATAGACAAGGGCTTTAGCACATAAGCATCTAGCAGCTTTGCCTTTTTGACATCTTGCGCTGTCGATCGTTCATCATAATTGTCAAATAACTGTTGGTAAGACGCTGGCACGGTGATCTCACTATCATAGTTGCTATCTACCCATGCCTCGTAAGCATCTGTACACTCAAGGTAGCGGTCTTTCAGCGTCGTTCGCTCAGCATCATAATCCGCCGCCAAAATATCTTTATTTTGCGCTGCTGCTTGAGTAAGTAAGGCAGCATATGCTTGATCGTGTGTGTCTTCGCAGTATTCATCGATATAGCCTGAGGCGACTGGCGCTTTGGCATTTATTTCAGTATTTATATTATTAAACTGCTGCTCGTTACTAATCTCAAGATTACTATGGTAACTAAAAGACTGGCGGCGCTTTTTTTGTAACGCCATCGCCAATGCTGTCTTGGCTGCCACTGGCGTTTGCTTGGCAGTCATCGCGTTAGATTGGTTGAGACTGGTAGATTGGCAACCCGTTAACAATAGCGCCCCTGTGACCAATGCACCAACAAATAAATTATTGCCATTAAAAACTGACTCAGTGCTCGCTGACGGAAGATGATTTGCAATGATTTGATGTACTGTTTTCATTTTTTATCCTTAATAAATATTGGCTTGAACATGACAAGATAGCGTTATTGATCGTCTACCCTGTTGTCAGCATCATCTGCGGCATCGTCTTCGATATCATTATCATCTTGACGATCAACACTGTCATATTCTGCTGCCTCATAGCTGCTATCACCATCCGCATAATCGCTGCCATAGTCGTCATCATCGTAATCACCACTGCGACCACTATAATCATAGCGGGCATAACGTGCCGCTTGTAGCCTGTCTTTTTGTTGGCGTTGCTCTGCCATCCATGCATTGCCATCGATAGCCGCTTTAGCATTTGTACCAAAAGACTTAGCCAATAAAGGCGTTAGTGCATGGTTATTAAAGCTGCTTTTATCATAGCGTATTTGGTTTAGCACGCTGGTCGTAGAGCCCATCAAATCACCGCCGATATTTATCCGCTGCTGCTTGGCAAGCAGACGATCTGAGCTGTCTAAATAATAGTAATTTATCTGATTAAAAGAGATCGGACCAATGGCTTCAATTAGCTGCAAAAGCGAACCTACATCCGCACTTTGGTAGCCTTTATTGTATAGCTGAACTTTCGCCAGCGCGGTTTTTAGCATAGCGCCATCAGGATATTTCTGTGGATTGGCATCAACATAATCCTGTAGCGACTTTGTCATGTATTTTAAAGTCTTGCCAATCATCTCACCGCTTTGCTTACTGCCAAAATAGACTTTTACCGCACGGCTCGCCCCAACTTCTTTGGCAAAGGCATCACTGCGAATATCTACCGCGCTAAAGTGCTCGGACGCAAGCTCTGCCATGCTGCTCTGTATGGCAGCGATGGCGGCATCATACAGAACTGCTGGCGGTAGCTGCGTCGTAATACTCTCTGGCAACCCAAAGCTAACGGTATGCGAGGTCATTTGGTTAGGTAAAGGGGTGTTTTCAGGATTAACCAATGCCACGATAGGCATGATTGCCGATGGGTCTACCGTAACTGTACTATGGTTAAAATCGAACGCTAGCGGTATCTGTACAGATGAGCTAATTGTCGGAGTCACATAATCATAGCTATAAACGCTTCGCAGCTGTCGCTGTTTAGGTTTGTACTGACTGACACTATTAAACGTTAAATTTTGATATTGATAAGCGTTTGATGCGGCTAGCTGTTCCGGCGTGCGATGGAACATACTCAGCATTTGACCAATGCCGCCCGTAGATGGCATTGATGATTGGCTACCTTCTACAGCCTCTGATTGCTGTTTTGCCATTTGTATGGCTTCATAGTTTTTTAACAGATTTTTAGACTTTAAGTTCGAGACCCCTGAGAGAATACCCCCCTCTGCATTGCCATATTCATTATAGCCATCTCTGTCGTAACCCTCTCGATTGTAGCCATATTCGTTGTAACCGCCTGAATCATAGCCGTCTTCATCGTAGTTAATATCCTCTACAACACAGACTTCATAAGCGTCATCGTCATCGTCATCATTTTTATTGCATTTATTCGACTCTATACTTACCGCTGCTAACTCTGCCATAGCCTCAGTTTGCCTGTCCTCATGATCACTTTCATTATAATCACTTTTATTATAGTTACTGTCATCATAGTTACTTTCACCATAATCGTCGTCAGGCTCATAAGCATAAGCCTCTATAATCGTTCTAAGTAAGCTACTAGAGCCTGCATCGATACTATTTGGATCAATGAAAGGTGCGGCTTGATAATTGGCTTGCGCAACTGCCACATGTTCTGTTGCCAGATGCTGACGAATAGCCGCCAGTAAATGCGATTTGGCTTGATTGTCGGTATTGGGGTGTTTTTCTTGGTTAAATAATTGTTGATAACGCTCAGATTTGGCAGTAAGGCTGGCATTAAACGCGCGTCCTTGTGCTTGGCTCTGCGCGCTATCAGCGGTACTAAAATCAATCATACTTTTCGATGCCGTAGACGATGATAGCGGTGGGCTTGATTGACAACCTACCAGCCCAAAAGACGCACTGCCAACCAGTAATGCGCAGCCTGCAATAGAGGTTAATTTGCGCGATTGATATGAATGGTTGTTATGATTGTTATTTTTATGGGCAGATGACTGATAATGAGCCATGCCAGAGTGACGCTGTTGGTCGCGTTTATGAGTATGGTTGGATGACATAGTAATTTCTTCTTATAAATAGACAGACAATAATGAATAAATTCTAGCACTATTATTTATATCACAATGCGTTACAATTTAGTAAGATTAGAACCTATTTCTTAAAAATTTTCAGCATTTTTGATAGGACTGTTTATCTAGCAAACGTGGCACTAATCATTATGTCAATGAGGACACGCCTTAACATTCAAGCCTCTTTATTTTTACAGTCTTATTTTTACAGTCTTATTTTTACAGTCCCAGCATCACCACTTGCTCAAAAAGGAATTTACAATGCAAAATCCAATATCAAAAGATGGAATTAACGCTTCTCAAAATAACCTTAAAAACAGAGCAAAAATAAAAACCGCTATTCTATTAATCAGCAGTACGTTTTTAGTATCGCTATCTGCTCATGCGGCTGAGCCAACCACCAAGCAATCAACTACCATCAACCCAACATCGATTAATACCAGCGCCATCAATCTCGCTATTATGGCTGATAATCCTACCGTAATATCTGAAACCAAACGTGTTACACGAGCCAAAACCAGTACGCTCACTTCCACGATTAACAACGCCAATGCCGATCAAGCCATTTATTCTGAAGATGCGATTCATCATCCGGTTTGGGCAAAAAACGGTATGGTCGCCACCCAAGAAGCGCTTGCCTCTGATATTGGACTCAATATTTTAAAAGACGGTGGTAATGCCGTTGATGCTGGGGTCGCGGTTGGCTTTGCCTTAGCAGTGACTTTGCCGCGTGCTGGGAATATCGGCGGTGGTGGTTTTATGATGATTTATGATGCCAAGCAAGGCAAAACAGTGGCTCTCGATTACCGTGAAAAAGCGCCGAGTAGCGCCTCGCGTGATATGTATCTTGATGAAGATGGTAATGCAGTCAGCGACTTGTCTCGTTATCATGGTTTAGCCATCGGTGTGCCAGGGACGGTCGCAGGATTGCTTAAAGCGTTAGAAGATCATGGCACCATGAGTCGCGGGCAAGTGATGGCACCTGCAATTGCACTGGCTGAGAACGGTATCGAAGTCACGGCTGGCTTATCCGAGTCGCTCACCGCCTTGAGCGATCGTTTACAAAAATGGCCAAGCACCAAAAAGATATTCTTTAAACCTGACGGTAGCGCCTATCAACCCGGTGAGCGTTTAAAACAGCCTGAATTGGCAAAATCACTTAAGCTGATTGCCGCAAAAGGTGCAGATGGATTTTATAAAGGGGAAACCGCAAGTAAGTTGGTCAAAGCGGTCAATGAGGCTGGCGGTAGCATGAGCTTACAGGATTTGGCTAACTATGAAGCCATCGCTCGCGAGCCAGTCAAAGGAGATTATCGTGGTTATGAGATTGTCTCGATGCCACCGCCGTCTTCTGGTGGTATCCATATCGTGCAGATTTTAAATATCTTAGAGGGTTATCCGTTAAAAGACTATGGTCAAAACAGCGCGCAAACCATTCATCTAATGGCTGAAGCCATGCAGTTAGCTTATGCAGATCGCGCAGAGTATTTAGGTGATTCTGACTTTATCGATGTGCCTGCCAGCGGCTTAACCTCAGAGGCTTATGCGGATAAACTACGCACCTTAATCAATCCAGACAAAGCCACACCAGCATCTACCATCAAAGCCAACAACCCTCTGCCCTACGAGAGCGATCAGACCACGCATTTCTCTATCGTGGATAAAGACGGTAATGCAATCGCCAATACTTATACGCTGAACTTCTCTTATGGCACAGGTCTCGTCGCTGAAGGCACAGGCATTTTACTCAACAATGAAATGGATGATTTCTCTGCCAAGCCCGGTGTGCCGAATGGTTATGGCTTATTAGGCGGTGAAGCAAATGCCGTTGAAGCCAATAAACGCCCGCTATCTTCGATGAGCCCGACACTGGTCTTTAAAGACAATAAACCTTATATCGTCACTGGTAGCCCCGGTGGTAGTCGCATCATCACCACTGTCACTCAGATTATCTCAAATGTCATTGATCATGATATGAATATCGCTGAGGCCACTCACGCACCGCGTATTCATGATCAATGGCTGCCTGATGAAATTCGAGTGGAAAAGGCACTGAATGTTGATACGGTTAAAAAGCTTGAATCAATGGGTCATACGGTCAGTCCAAAAGCAGCCATGGGTTCGACGCAATCGATTATGTTGACTCCAAATGGTATATACGGCTCGTCTGATCCACGTATCGTCGATGCGGCAGTGGTTGGGTATTGATCTGATTTTTTTATGATAAATGCGTTTGGCGAAATTGGCTGGGCGACAAACCCGTGAATTGTTTGAACTGACGGCTAAAAGCACTGTGATCGCTGTAGCCGCAGTTCAACGATATCTGAGTCACTGACACCTCATGACTAGCCAATAACTTCACCGCATACTCCAAGCGCAGCTTTTGCACAAACTGTAATGGCGACATATTCAGTACGGCCTTAAAAGTACGCTCTAGCTGCGATACGCTCAAATTAGCCAAGTCGGCCAATTGTGCGATATTTATTTTTTGATCAAGATGCGCTCGTACAAACTGAGCGACTTCAGCCAAGCGCGCATGTTTACGTAAAACGCGCTCGTTATCTTCATCAATATCGACTGAAATCCCAACCATGGCGACCACTTGTTGGCTCTTATTATAGATAGGCAGTTTATTGGTAATACACCATCCTAACTGACCAGACGCATAACTATGCAGCTCTAAGTTATCAACGATAGACTTCCCCTCTCGCAATACCTTCATATCTTGCAAAATATAATCCCTACTCTGTCGATGCGAAAACACCTCTTCTGTGGTAAATCCTACGATATCTTCGTGCTGACTCAACTGACAGCGTTTTAACAAAGTTTTGTTTGCCAGCTGATACCGCGCCTGCTCATCTTTCACAAAAAATACCACATTAGTCAAAGTATTCAGCAGCGGAAGCAGTAATGAGACATTACCGATAAAAGCCTCACGACTGTCAGGACGATAGACAGTCATACTCTGCTGCAATGACGTGGTAAGCATAGCAAGCGCGGTATCTTCTATTATATCTGTTATTACCTCAGTCATCGCATCTCATCCCTGTCATATCAATTTTACATTCAGCCAAACATCCATAACTCGCAGGCTATGTCGCGTGTATCTATTATTACCAATTTTTAGGCAAAGACTTCTCTAGTGTACACCGAGCCACTATGCAGAAATACGCATTTATCCATGAAAAAACAGCAAGACGCTCTCTCTAAAAAAGTCCACTCTATATATAGACCTCAGCAAATAATAACCAACTATTGGCTGTTAAATTAAAACCATTAGGTCTTATACATAAAAAGCGGAATATAACTTTTTCACGGATGAATTAGGGCGTCGGTCATGTCTTCTACATTATTTAATTTTAAAATTATTGACTCGCATACAGGCGGTGAGCCCACTCGTATGGTCTATGACGGCTTCCCTGAACTCGTCGGTGAGACCATGCAAGATAAGCTGCAATACTTCAAACAAAACTTCGATCATCTGCGCCAAAGTATCATCTTAGAGCCACGCGGCAATGATGTTCTTGTCGGTGCGTTACTCTTCCCTGCTACCAATCCTAAAGCCACAGCGAGCGTTATTTTCTTTAACAATGCTGGTTATTTAGGCATGTGCGGACACGGCACGATTGGCGTTATCGTCTCATTGGCTTATCAACGAAAGATATCGGCAGGCGTGCACTGGCTAGAGACTCCTGTCGGTCTGGTTAAAGCAACCTTACATGATGATGGCAGCTGTAGTGTACAAAACGTCCCTTCTTACCGTTATAAAAAACAAGTTGACGTTCACGTTCCTGAATTAGGGCTTATCCGTGGTGACATCGCTTGGGGTGGCAATTGGTTCTTTTTAATCAATGAGCATGGACAAGACATTCAAGCAAATAATGTCGAAAAACTGACTCAAGTAACCATGCAAATTAAGCAAGCACTAATCGCTGCTAATATCACTGGCGAAAACGGCGGCGAGATTGACCACATCGAGTTGTTTGCCGATAGCGATGATGACCAAGTCGATAGCAAAAACTTCGTTTTGTGTCCAGGTTCAGCTTACGATCGCTCCCCTTGTGGTACCGGTACTAGTGCCAAGCTTGCCTGCCTAGCAGCTGATAACCGTCTAGCACCTGAACAACTTTGGCAGCAACAAGGCATAGTCGGCAGCGTATTCACTGGCAGTTATGAGCATGCAACTGAGCTTAATACTGAGCTTAATACCGATCTGATTACTAAGCTCAATAATGCAGCTGGTACGGCTTATCCTGCTCAGATCATTATCCCAACGATTCGTGGTTATGCTTATGTTTGTGCCGAAACCACACTCATTGTGCAACAAGACGATCCTTTTAAATGGGGCATCCCGTCTTAACGAGGTCTTAGCATTATTTATGAAGCGACCTTATTTATGAAGCGACCTTATTTATTAAGTGGCCTAATTTATTAAGTGACATATTTATTGATAAACGCGTAAACACTATCAAGAGTGCTTAATCGACGAACGTAAGCGAGAAAAATTATGACTATCTCAAACGTCGACTTACATATCATTGGAGGCGGCATTATCGGTCTAGCGGCTGCGGTGACGTTGCAAGCGCGAGGCGTAAAGGTCGCACTGCTGGATGCCAATGAAGTGGGTCAAGGCGCATCATTAGGTAACGCCGGTCATATCGCTACCGAGCAAGTATTCCCCATTGCTGATGCCAGCATGCTCCGTCATTTACCCGCCATGCTATTGAATCCGACTGGACCGCTGCGCATAGACTGGCGCTATCTGCCGCGTTTGATGCCTTGGGCGATGCAGTTGCTGATGAATATGCGCCCTGAGCCATTTGAGCGGATTCATCAAGCGTTGTTAAGCTTAAATAAAAACAGCCTACAAGCGTGGCAAGGCTTTGCTGATCGGTGGCAATTGAGCGATTGGATACAAGTAAAGGGTTCGTTATTAACGGTTGAAAAGCCTAGTAGTCTTGAGCTACTAAAAGCACACGGTAAGCGTCTCAATGACATTGATGTGAGCAATGAGCTGCTGAGCAAAGAGGATTTATTAGAGCGTGAGCCTGCTTTACAAGATAACCAATTAGCGGCGTTGTTTTTCCCAAATACAGGACATATCACCAATTTAAAAGCCGTTATTAATCAGCTTCACCATATTTTTAGGCAATTAGGTGGTCATGTCATTGAACATTGCCGCGTCCTTGCAGCGACCAATGATGCAGATGGTATTCATTTGACCACCAGTCAAGGTGATATGACAGCGACCAAAGTGATGTTAGCAGCAGGCGCCCACTCTAAAGCCTTGGCCAAGCAATTAACGGGCGTCAACATCCCTTTAGATACCGAACGTGGTTATCACTTAATGCTACCTCATGAAAGCGCGCGCTTACAGATTCCCGTATCGAGTTTGGATCGACGCTTTGTCATGACCCCGATGCAAGACGGCCTACGTTTGGCGGGTACGGTGGAGTACGCAGGACTTGACGCGCCTGCCAATATGCAGCGTGCACATATGCTATTACAACAAGCGCAGCCTATGTTAAAAGCGCCGTTAGATGCTAGCGATAGCGTGTCATGGATGGGGTTTCGTCCATCGACCGCAGACTCCTTACCAGTCATCGACAAAATCGAGCGCGTATTTTTAAGCTTTGGGCATCAGCATTTAGGTTTAACGCAAGCTGTCGTTAGTGCGCAAATGATTGCCGAGTATTATTTTGATGAAGACCATACGATTGATCCAAAACCGTATCAACTGGCCCGCTTTAAATAAGCAGCTTATTAAAAATTTATGAACCAAGCAAAAACCAACCGATTCATCATTGAATCATTACCCATTAAACCACCAACAATATCAACCCCAATAAGGATAGTCTCATGAACATAAATGGAATTTTAGTCCCAATCGTCACCCCTTTCGACAATAACGGTGACATTGATGCGCAAAAATTAACGACACTGGTCGAAGCCTTTATCGACAAAGGCGTAGCCGGTATCGTCGCTTGCGGTACCACAGGGGAATACTATACGTTTTCGGCCGCAGAGCGCGAGCTGGTATTAACCACTATCGCTGAAGCCGCAAAAAATAAAGGCGCTGAGAATAAAGTCACTCTGATTGCTGGTATCAACAGCTTATCGACTGACCACTCTATTGAGCTTGCCGCACAAGCAAAAGCCTTAGGTTATGACGGCCTTATGCTGTCTGCCACCCCTTATAGCTTACCTGAGCAAGATGGCATCATCGCTCACTTCGAAAAAGTCGCGGATGCTAGTGAGCTGCCGATTATTATGTACAACTTCCCTGATCGTGTTGGCGTTGCCATCGAATTTGACACTGTTGCTCATCTAGCTCAGCATCCTAACATCGTCGGTGTAAAAGAAAGCAGCGGCGACTTTAGTCATGCGCTACGCATGCTGCAAGCTAATTTTGATGACTTTGAGGTGGTTTGTGGCTGTGATGATCAGCCGGTTGATTTCTTCTTTTGGGGTGCAAAAAGCTGGATTGCAGGCGCAGCCAACGTTTTCCCAGCAGAGCAAGTTTCATTATTTAATGCCACTCAGCAAGGGGACTGGGATAAAGCCAAGCAAATCATGAGTGAGATTTATCCTGCTATTCATTCTATGGAATCTGGCAACTACAACCAAAAAGCCAAAGCGGGCTGCTTAAAAGGCAGTATGGATGTTGGCTCAGTTCGTGTGCCATTAACTGACATGCCAGAAGATGAAAAAGCAGCGTTTTTAGCCCTACTGTCTAAATAGCACTCAGCTCAGCTTAGTAAAAACAATGTTAAGAATAACCAATGCTAAATTTGATGCTGTATTCAAATCTCGAATCAATGGCATCAAATTTAGCAGATAAGGATTAGAGAAATGAGCACTAAACAACAATCTACTACACAACAAGTCACTAAAGAACAAGTATTTGAGAAAGCAAAACAGCAGCAGCTGTGGGCTGGTCATTTAATAGCGGCTGATAATTTATCAGACGCTACTTTGGATAATTACACGCCTATCGATAATAGCATTATCGGTCAGATTGCCTCAGGTACTAGCGATGATGTCGATACTGCCGTACAAGTCGCTCGCGATGCTTTTGAAAACGGTGAATGGCGTCGTTTAGCTCCTGCTGAGCGCAAGGCTATTATGCAGCGCTGGTGTGCACTTATGCATGAGCACGTCGAGGAGCTGGCAGCATTAGATTGTGTAGATGCAGGCAAGCCGATTACCGAATGCTTAAACACTGACATGCCAGCGACTATAGAGACCTTTGAATGGTATGCCGAGGCCGCTGATAAGGTATTTGGCAAAGTCGCGCCGACAGGTAGCGCGGCTTTAGGACTTATTGTGCAAGAGCCAATTGGTGTCGTTGGTGCGGTATTACCTTGGAACTTCCCAGCCCAAATGTACGCTTGGAAAGTCGCCCCTGCTCTTGTTATGGGCAACTCCGTTATTGTTAAACCTGCTGAGCTGACCTCTTTATCTGCCTACCGTTTAACTGAGCTTGCCTATGAAGCTGGCGTGCCCAGAGAAGCGCTGCAAATGGTCTGCGGTCTTGGTGAAAATGTCGGTGCAGCACTCGGTCAGCATATGGATGTTGATATGGTGTCATTCACTGGCTCGACTGAGGTCGGACGGCTATTTTTACAGTATTCGGCCCAAAGCAATCTAAAAGAAATCGTCTTAGAATGCGGCGGTAAAAGCCCACAAATCGTCTTTGATGATGCCGTACTTGATGACGCCACTATTAACGATATCTTATCAGCCGCGTTTTGGAATATGAGTGAAAACTGTAGCTGCGGCTCACGCTTATTAGTCCACAGCAGTCAAAAACAAGCGCTACTTGAGCAACTAAAAAACGGTCTGAAAGGTTGGAAAGTCGGCTCACCTTACGACCCTGATACCGCCATTGGTCCTATGATTGAAAAAGCGCATTTTGACAAGGTTTGTCATTATCTGCGAATCGCTAAAGAGGAAGGTGCAACGATCGTTGCAGGTGGCAACATTCATGACGACATGGGCAGTGGCTGGTATATCGAGCCGACTATTTTTGATGATGTTACAGCCGATATGACTTTGTTCAAGGAAGAAGTCTTTGGCCCTTTACTGGCCGTCACCAGTTTTGAGACGGAAGAAGAAGCCATCAAATTAGCCAATGAAACCAATTATGGACTCGCCGCTTCTTTTTATACACAAAACATCAAGCGCGCTTATCGTGTGGCGTCGTCTATCAAAGCAGGCACGGTCTCTATTAATGGTTTTTCAGAAGGTGATATCACCACGCCATTTGGCGGCTATAAGCAATCAGGGTTTGGCGGTCGTGACAATGGTTTAGAAGCCTTAGCACAATACGCGCAGACCAAAACCATTTGGCTGGTCAATTAACAAACGTATTCAGTCAGCACAGTCATCGATTAAAACAACAGCTTAAATGATTTAAGCCTTTAGTCACATATTTACAGGGAAGTAAGGCCATGGAAGCGATTATTAATACCATCGTCGGCTATATATGGAGCGATGCGTTAGTTTATTTGGCACTCGGTGTCGGCATTTATTTTACCGTGATGACTCGCGGTGTCCAGTTTCGCTATCTCAAAGAAATGGTTAGGCTGTTGTTTGACAAACAAACCTCAACCCAAGGCATTAGCTCATTCCAAGCCTTTTGTATGGCGTTATCAGGTCGCATTGGTGTTGGTAATATTGCAGGGGTAGCCACCGCTATCGCAGCGGGTGGTCCTGGTGCCGTTTTTTGGATGATCGTCATGGGCTTGCTTGGCGGTGCTAGCGCCTTTATTGAGTCTACCCTTGCACAGGTTTATAAGCATACCGTTGATGACCAGTATCGTGGCGGCTCACCCTTTTATATCGAGCGCGGACTCAAGATGAAACCCTTTGCTATTTTAGTAGCTACGGTGACTTGTCTTTCTTATGGCGTTTTGGTGCCCGGCGTACAAGCCAATACCATCGCTGATTCTTTCGATACCGCCTTTAACATCTCACCTGCTGTGACAGGGTTAATTATCGTCGCTATGCTAGCCGTTATTATCTTTGGTGGTGTGAAACGAATCGCCAGTTTTGCTGGTAAAGTTGTGCCTTTCATGGCCATTGGTTACATCTTGATGATGGTTATCGTCTTAGCCTTCAATGCCTCAAACCTACCTGCTATGTTCGCTCTTATTTTCAAAAGTGCATTTGGTATGGATGCTGTGTTTGGCGGTATCGTTGGTCTAGCCATATCTTGGGGTGTCCGCCGTGCGGTATTCTCTAACGTTGCTGGTGCAGGCGAAGCAACTTTCAGCTCAGCAGCTGCAGAGGTTTCTCATCCTGCCAAGCAAGGCTTAGTACAGAGTTTTTCTATCTACATTGACACTGTGCTCGTCTGTACCGCTACTGCATTGATGATTTTATCGACAGGCATGTACAACGTCATTCCAGAAGAGGGCTTGACTCTGGTCGAAAATATGCCAGGTATCGAAGCGGGCACGGCATTTACCCAAGCCGCTGTCTCGACGGTGTTTAGCCAATATGGAAGTGGCTTTGTCGCTATCGCCATCTTCTTGTTTGCCTTTACCTGCTTGATTGCTTATTACTATATTGCTGAGACCACGCTAGTATACTTAGACAGTAAATTGCGCTACCCTGTTTTAAAACCATTATTAAAAATAATATTCTTAATAGTCTGCTTTACCGGTAGCATGCAGTCTGTTGGCGTGATGTGGGCGCTAGGTGATATTGGTTTTGGCAGTATGTGTTACCTTAACTTCATCGCCATCGTATTACTCAGTAAAACGGCGCTAAAAGTGCTAAAAGACTACGACGAGCAAATGAAGCTGGGACTCGATCCTATCTTTGACCCTAGAAAAGCAGGCGTTGAAAATGCAGACTTTTGGATAGAATATAGTGATAAATATGATAAGCGTTAATTAAACTATCAGTGCTATCTCACACAAAAAACCCTTCTATATCACCATGATATAGAAGGGTTTTTTGTGTGATGAAACCCATTGTCAAAAACACTCAATTCAATTTGATACCCCTGAATCAGTGGTTGTCTGCGCCAAACAATGCTATTATTAACAGCTACATCTAAAATGAATAAATATGACTATCGACGTCTTATTCTCTTCCAAAAGTCAACATAAAGCATTGATAATAATAAATTTATTTCCTTAGCAGCTAATTCCCCTTTGATCGTACTAGTAAGAGTCTTCTATGGCATTTGTACACCTTGGCATTCACAGCGAATATTCGATTACCGATTCTATCGTGCGCATCAAGCCGCTAGTGAAAGCCGCTGCGGCTGATAATCAGCGCGCGCTCGCATTAACTGATTTGTCCAACCTCTATGCCACGGTAAAGTTCTATCGTGCCTGCCTAGGTGCTGGTATCAAGCCAATTATCGGCAGCGAAGTCATCATGGAAAATGAAGACACACGGCTCACCCTGCTCGCAATGGACAACGAGGGCTACCAAAACATCACTCGTATCGTCTCGCTCGGCTTTACCGAAGGGCGCGCCGACGATGCCAATCATGGGGTGCCAGTCGTTAAGCGTAGTCATATTCTAGAGCATGCCGCTGGCGTGATCGTGCTCCTCACCGAAAAGTCAGATGTGGGTCAAGCACTGGTCGGCTCCATGCCAGAAAAAGCCGACGAGCTACTGACAGAGTGGCAAGCAAAGTTTGGTAATCGCTTATATTTTGCCATCAAGCGCACCAATCGCTCAGGCGAAGACACTTTTATTCAGGCAGCTATTCACTCAGGTGCTAAGCACAATATCCCCATCATTGCCCATAATGACGTGCGCTTCTTAAAGCAAGATGATTTTGATGCCCACGAAGCACGTGTCTGTATCGCAGGCTCCTACGTGCTTGCTGACCAAAATCGTCCGCAAACTTATTCCGATGCACAGTACCTAAAAACCCAAGCGCAAATGCAGCAGTTATTTGCTGATATTCCGCAGGTGATTGATAATACCTTGCGCTTAGCAACTCGCTGTAATGTGACCTTGACGCTAGGTATTAATGTCCTACCCGACTTTCCTGTGCCTGAAGGTGAGACGATTGAAACGTTTTTCCGCGCGGAGTCAGTACGTGGCCTTAATAATCGATTAGATAAGCTCTTCCCTGTCGCCGAGCGTACTGAACATTGGAGCGACTTCCGCCAAAAGTATGATGAACGCTTAGAATATGAGCTGGAAGTTATCTTATCTATGGGCTTCCCCGGTTACTTCCTGATCGTAATGGACTTTATCCGTTGGGCAAAAGCCAATGGTGTACCCGTTGGACCCGGTCGTGGTTCTGGTGCTGGCTCGCTAGTCGCTTATGCACTCAACATTACCGACCTCGACCCTATCCATTACGATCTACTATTTGAGCGCTTCTTAAACCCTGAACGTGTCTCAATGCCCGATTTCGATATTGACTTTTGTATTGAAGGTCGTGACCGCGTTATTGATTATGTCGCGCAAACTTATGGCCGTGAAGCGGTTTCGCAGATTATCACTTTTGGTACCATGGCGGCAAAAGCAGTGGTACGAGATGTGGCGCGCGCGCAAAGTAAATCCTACTTTCTTGCCAGTAAAATGTCTAAACTTATTCCCAAAACACCGGGGATCACACTCAGTCAAGCGCTTGAGCAAGAGCCGCAGCTGAAAGACTTAATTTCCAATCCTGATAATATGGATTATGAAGATGCCATCGAAGTATGGGAGATGGCTATCAAGCTTGAAGGTATTTGCCGGAACGTGGGTAAACATGCCGGCGGCGTATTGATTGCACCGCACAGAATCACGGATTTTAGCGCCATTTATTGTGATGATGAAGGTCACCGCGTCAGCCAATTTGATAAAGATGACGTTGAAGCCGTTGGGCTAGTAAAGTTTGACTTTTTGGGTCTACGTAACTTGACCGTGATTGATGCTGCTGTCAGAAATATCAACCTGCGCCGTGCAAAAGAAGGCAAAGATGCGTTGGTATTAGAAGACCTGCCGTTAGATGATGCTAAAGCCTACAAGCTCTTGCAAGACGCTAAGACTACTGCCGTCTTTCAGTTAGAAAGTATGGGTATGAAAAAGTATCTGGCGAAATTACAACCGACCAATATTGAAGATGTGATCGCCATGTGTGCGCTCTATCGTCCGGGTCCGCTCGATGCAGGCATGGTAGAGATGTATATCGACCGTAAGCATGGTCGCGAAGAAGTCATTTATGATCATCCCAATCTTGAGCCAATTTTAGAAAACACCAACGGCGTTATTGTCTATCAAGAACAGGTCATGCAAATCTCGCAGGTGATGGCGGGCTACAGCTTGGGCGGTGCAGATATGTTACGCCGCGCTATGGGTAAAAAGAAACCTGAAGAGATGGCCAAACAGCGCGATATTTTCATTACTGGTGCCACCGCACAAGGTATTGATGAAGTCACATCAGGCGGTGTGTTTGACTTGATGGAAAAGTTCGCCGGTTACGGTTTTAACCGCTCGCATTCTGCCGCATATGGCGTGCTTGCTTATCAGACCGCGTATCTAAAACAGTACTATCCTGCAGAATTTATGGCGGCGGTATTGACCTCAGATATGAACAACACCGACAACGTGGTGTTCTTTATCAATGACTGCCGTGAAAACTTTGAGTTAACCGTCGTTAATCCATCGGTGAATCGCAGTGAATGGCATTTTGTCGCTGATACCCCAACCAATATTATTTATGGTTTGGGGGCGATTAAAGGCGTTGGCGAAGGGGCGGTCGAATCTATCGTTGATGCACGAAGACGTGAAGGCCCTTTCAAAGACTTGTATGACTTTTGCCGCCGTGTTGATATCAAAAAGGTCAACAAGCGTACCCTTGAAGGACTGATAAACGCTGGCTGTTTTGATGACTTCGCGGCAACTTTGCGACCTGACTTGCCAGCCGATGAAGCTTACGAGATTCGCGGTGCGTTAATGAGTCAGTTGCCAAGTGCCGTGCAAGCCGCCGAGCAAGACCGTCAAAATCGTGAAATCGGTATGATGGATTTGTTTGGTGAAATGGATGGTGTCGTCGCCGCGCCACCGTTGGTGATGACCCCAGAGCTAATTTGGGGTGACAAGCACCGTCTAAAAGCGGAAAAGAACACGTTAGGATTGTACTTAACTGGACACCCAATCAATGAATACTTAGAGGAAATTAAACGCTATACCTCAGGTGCACGTCTCGATAAGCTAACGGATACCGGCTATAACGGCAGCTGCTATTTTGCAGGTTTGATTATCGATATCGCCAACTTTGGCAATCGTAATGTAATTATCTTAGATGATGGAACCTCAAGACTGGAAGTCAGCTGTTATGCAGAGCGCTTTAATCGTGTCAAAGAACAGTTGAAAATCGATGAAGTCGTCATCATTAAAGGCAGTATCCGTGAGCGTGATGGACGCCTGTTTGCGCGCCTTGATAATGCGATGAGTATGGTAGATGCCCGTCTAAGATGGATGAAGAAAATCAGTATTAAGATTCACGGTAGCGATATTAATTTGCTGACACGCCTGCAACCGTTACTTAAGTCTGCACAAGCCAGTATTATTCCAGCACCAAAAATGTCTTATGACAACGAGCAAGACGAGCAAAGTGGCAGCTTCAATGGCAACAGTGGTTACGATGCTGCAATGGGCGGAAGTCTGTTTGATGAAAATGGCAATGATTTATTGGCGCTAGAAAATGATATGAACCAAGGTGCGCTTCAAAACGGTATACATCAAAACCATGCTAGTCAAAGTTATGCCAATAATGCTTTGAGCAATACCGACGCCTCCATTAATGATAATTGTCTGCCACTGGGACTGAGCATTTATGAGGAATTTGGCATCGCTAATGTGGGGCTATCCGAGCATTGGCGCGTCTACCCTAACGATGACAATTTGCAGCAGTTAAAGAACATGCTGAGCGAAGATAACTTACATTTCCATTACAGCTAAGACGTACCTTACTTTTCGAAACTTCATTATAGTAATCTTATTGCTTTAACTTTTAAAAATTGGACAGTAACCATGGACAAAACCACAAATAATAATATGATTGGACAAAATGACGAAGAGATTATCAATCACGAACAATTCGAAGACATGCGTGACTTGTTAGAAGAAGATTTTGCCGACTTGATACAGGTTTATATCACTGATAGTAAACAGCGCATCACAAACTTGCGAACAGCTCAACAACAAAACGATGATGCCGCTGGCTTTGAGATAGCTCACGCTCTAAAAGGAGCTAGTGCTAACTTAGGTACCACTCAACTGATAAACTTGAGCTGTCAATTACAAGAGCGCTGCCGTGAACGCCGTGTCGGTGAGCAAGCTGTGCTTATTGAAGAGATTGCCATTGCATTACACCGTGCTGAACAAGAAATTAATCAGAGATTGGGACAATAATGAGTAACAACTCTGCACGAGCAGTAGCATCCGCCCATACAGTAAATGACTACCTTGATTGCCTACAAGTGGTTATGGTCAATACGACTTTGCCTGCCAATATTGGCTCGGCAGCACGGGCAATGCATACTATGGGTCTGTCACGTTTAACCGTTGTAGATCCCAAGCTGCCAATCGATGAAACCAGTGTTTCTCATTCAGCAGGCGGCAGTGAGGTATTGTCATCAGCTTTGATAGCGCCCACACTAGAGTCGGCTATTGGAGACTCTCAGTTGGTATTTGCGGCCAGCAGTCGCAGCCGTCACTTGCCGCGCCCTGTGGTGACACCCACGCAAGCCGCCCAAATCATGTGCGATTTTCTTGATAAACAATCCGCTTTTACTACAAGCAACCATACTGACGATAACCAAAGTGCTCATAGCAACGGTAAACCAAACATCGCTATCTTGTTTGGACGTGAAGATCGTGGTCTAACCAACGAAGAGTTGGCTTGTGCTGATTATCATATCCAAATCGATGCCAATCCTGCTTATCCTGTTTTAAATGTCGCCTCAGCCGTCCAAGTGATTGCCAGCTTTATTTTTGCTTATGCCCAAACGCACATTCAGACAGCAGATGATTTAGATAATAATTTGAGTGCTACTGCTCAGCCAACGCTTGATGTGCATTTACGTCAGCAGTGGGATGAGCCTGCTATTACTCAGCAGCAGTTGCAACAGCTTACTCAGCGTACCACTGACCTGATGGTGCACCGTGGTCTAGCAAATAGTGAGCATTTAAAATCGTTACCCTCACGACTGTCTAGACTTGGCTCGCGTTTACAGCTTGATCAAAAAGAGTATCAGTTATTGAGCGCTTTGATTGCCAAACTCTCAAAAGACTAAAACAAGTCATTGTTATTGTTTATCAGCTCACCTTCGACAGCTTTTTACTATATTTTGCAGTATAAAGCTGTTATAACTTGCAGAAGCTTAGCGAAAACATGTATTCCTTGTTATCCGAACTTTACGACCACAGATTAGAGGCATCGCTGTTTTAGCAACGACACTCTACCGACGAATAGATAGGACGCTTTATGCCATTGCCAGCCAAACTGTTCAAATCTCTTGCCAGCATCAAAAAAGACCTAACAGAAGATATTGATGCGGTATTTACCCGTGATCCTGCAGCGCGTAATAGCGTAGAAGTATTACTGACTTACCCTGGTATCCATGCACTTATTTTGCATCGCGGTGCGCATTATCTGTGGCAACATGACCAAAAGCTGGCAGCTCGCGTTATTTCTTACGGCTCGCGTATCATCACCGGTATTGAAATCCATCCAGCTGCCAAAATTGGTAAGCGCTTCTTTATCGATCATGGCGTTGGTGTGGTCATCGGTGAAACGGCAGAAATCGGCAATGATGTCACGCTTTATCATGGCGTCACCCTCGGCGGCGTTTCGCAAAATAACGGCAAGCGTCACCCGACCCTAGAAGATGGCGTGACGGTCGGTGCTGGGGCAAAAGTATTGGGGCCGTTTACTGTTGGCAAAAATGCTAAAATTGGCTCCAATGCCGTGGTCGTCAAACCCGTACCAGCAAACGCCACGATGGTCGGTAGTGCGGCTCGTATGATTTCAGACTATCATGATGAAAAAGGCAATCCTATTGCGACCAAAGTGCAAGATGCCAAACAACAAGAAAAAGCGGCTCAAACGGGTAAGATAAATCAAGACAATATTGAAAGCAATACGACCAGTGCTGCACGTGCCACAGCCTTTCAAGCTTACGGTATCGACCCTTCTTCACAAGACCCTGTCGCTGAAGCCTTCGCTAAAATGCTCGAACATATTCAGCAATCAGAAAACCGCTTAGACCAATTACAATCAGCAATGTGCCAGATCGATCCTGACTTTTGCAAAAAACAATACGATAAACTGTGCTTAGAAGATTTAGATGTGATTGATCGTGCTGATGTAGATGACATTAATGATGAGAAAAAATAGCTGAGACAGTTGCTGAAAACATAAGGAGTACGGCCGCGTTATACATTAAGAAAGGCGCTAAAGTTTTATTAACTGATGTGATGTAGGCTGGGCATTTATATTGCCCAGCTTTTATTTTGAGATATTTTGGCGTAATGGATAAAATTCATGCTAAAAAGCAGAAGGTAGTGGCTATATAATTAGCATTCCTTCGTCTATCCTCCTAAATTAATTGACCACAGACTTTAATCATAGGAAAAAAATGTCGTTCTTTTATTCTAAAGATGTACATTTTATTTCCCTATCGATTTTTCTGAAATAATATTAGTTATATAATTTTCTATAGAGTATACCCAAATTGCTATTACCTTTTAAAAGAGCTACTCTCCAATATATTTGGGGCGGTTCATAATCTCTTTGTGGCAAAACTAATGTAATTATCCATAAGTTGCTGATTCGCTTGCCTATCAAGTATTCATTGTCGAAAATTCAGATTCAATAGAACATTTCATTACATTATTCGCGCTAGTATTTAACTAAGTTACAATCAATACAACTAGCCTGAGATGCGTTAAGCGACGTTTAATACACGTAAAACAATGGATTAGATATGACCGAAAGAGTAACCAACAAAGCAATTTTCAGTAGTAGAATTTTTTCAATTAATTATGTCACCTACCCTACTAACCACAGCGTTATGAAGCACTGTGACCCCGTGCAAAAAGGCCGTTATTACAAATTAAACTTTATCTTAATTCAGCCTAAAGTTGGTGGTGTGTTCAGGTGTTCAAACTGCATTATAAACCTGTTTGACAGAGTTTATTTATTTCGTCCCGATAAGTATGAGCACAGTGTGTCACGAATTCGGTCTGGTAAACGCGTGTTATTGAGTTTTGCTTTGAATATTTAGCCAAAGCTTATTAAAGCTGGGCGAACTGTCAAATTATTTTCCTTAAGTGAAAGCACCTGATTGGTTTGCCATAGGTATATCCCAAGGGAACCAACTAATTCGCCCCTCAAACCTATTAACAGACCACCTAAAATAGACTGCCATAATGGAACCACCTATATTAGGGCATGTTTGATGATGCATGAATAGGCATTGAACAACCAAAAAACCAAAGCGACTACTACAGTGGAAAAAAGAAGCGACATACCTTAAAAGCGCCAGTCATTTTATATTGGCAAACAGGCCTCATACGTGAATAGTATCTCAGCCGCTTCAAACATCAGTCACTGCAAGCTCTTCAATCCCCGCCGCCTCATGTGCTTTAAATGGATAGCGATCTGCCATTACAATCCAATTAGACGTTGGTTTAAATGTCGATTTATTGCTTAGGCTATTTTTTTCTTCAGCCAACTTGACTAGCAAAATATCAATATCCATTGTCACTCGCCGTACTTGGTTCGAATCAGTCTGTCGACATCTATTACAATCTCCTTCAAGGTTTTTAAAGGTTTGCTGTAGTTGCTGCAGACTCATCGGTATTGCTAGTATGAGATGTACACATTGATTGGTGTAATCAGGCTTTGGTTGTTCTAAAGTTGCGGTGAAATCAGGGTTTTGAAAAGCAGTAGATAGCCGTATCTGACCTAGCGTTGCCAAACACTCTAGAGCAAGTGGCAGATATTTTTCGGCTTGATAATTACTACCCAGCGCTACTATTATCTCTACCACGGGCTGCGCCTGCAAAGTCTCAGGTGGACATTGTGTTAGCATTTCCAAATTCAAATGCATCAATGTGTTATACATCATCGGCTTGGCTATTATTAGCTTCTTTGGCAGCTTCTTTAATAGCTAGCTCGTTGGTTGACGTTGAAGCATAGCGCGTGATTTGAACGCCAACTGCATCCGCTTGCGCAATAGCAGTCGGCTTGGCAACGCTTAACGTTATTTTATGACAAGCGTATTTTGCAAGCAGCTTATCAGAAATTTGCCCAGCCAAATGCTCAAGCAGTTTTGCTTGAATCTCTTTGCACCACGCGCTGACATCATCGCAGACCGCTTTATAATTTAGCGCATCATTGACATCATCTGATACAGCAGCACGGCTAATGTCGGTTTCAAGCGCAATATCAATCAGCAGCGGCTGCGTGATCGCCCGCTCCCACGCGTAAACACCGATGACGGCTTCGACTTTTAAACCTTTTACAAATACCACATCAGATTCAGTATGAAACATGCTTCCATCCTTGTTTGCTACATTTTTAATTCAGAGATTCAATTCAAACTTTATTTAACTTGCTTCAAAGCCTCTTCACGCAGACGCGCGGCTTTTAACACTTTACTTGGACGATGACGCCATAAGTCAATGCTGAATAACAGCAAACCTAGCCAAATCAAGCCAAAGACTGCCAAGCGTTTTAAATCAAATGGCTCGTTATAATAAAACACTGCCAAGAAGAAAATAAAGGTCGGCGTTAAATAGTTCATAAAGCTTAGAATGCTATAAGCGACGAGCTTGGTAGATTTATTAAACAATAATAGCGGTATCAAAGTAATCGGCCCTGCGATCATAAGTAGCCAAATGTTTGAGCTAAACCAAAAGCTCAGCTGATGACTGACCACATCGGACTGCCAAAACCACCAAAGACATAAAGGTACTAGCATCGCTGTTTCGACAAACATCGCATCGACAGCTGTCAACGGGGTTTGCCGTTGAATAGTGCCATAAGTACTAAAGCTAAATGCCAAAATCAATGATATCCACGGCAGACTGCCAATCATCACCACTTGGATCACGACAGACAAGAGTGCAAATCCAATAGCCACCCACTGCAAAGGTCGTAAGCGCTCTTTGAATAGAATCATCGATAGCGCAACACCTACCAATGGCCCTATAAAGTATCCCAAACTGGCCTCAAGAATACGGTCATGATTGACCGCCCATACATAGGTCAGCCAGTTGGTTGCGATAATCAAACCAGATATCAATGACAGTGCTATCCATCTTGGGTTTTGTTTGAGCGTTTCAATCCATTGCCAGCGCTTAGTGACTACTAGCACAAGCAATAGACACAGGAATGTCCATATGATGCGATGACCAATGATCTCAGTCGCATCATAATCGGATAATTGTTTGAAGTATAACGGAAATCCGCCCCAGATAAAAAACGCAATAAGCGCAGTGATAATGCCGCGTCTGGTTGTGGTTATCGGGGCAACGGGTTTTTTGATGACATTTTGGGTAGTCATAATATAGGACAACTTTTTAGAGCAAAGCGCGCCCTCACCTAATTCTAAGTATTATTATCGATTTAGTGGCGAGAACGCAGGGTTACTACAGTGAGATTATAAATTAAAAAGCAATGTACTCATGCCAATGGTGACATGAGTACATTGCTAACGATGTTAGATAAAGTTTTTAGGCTAATGTGGCTATTTGATCAGCTAGCCACCATCTGTTTATATTTTACAGTGCAAATCATAGAAGAATATTAATCAGCACTCAATGATTTATTCAGCGCCAGCATCCACTTGGATAGACATACCGATTTGGTTGGCAAGTTCAGCAAATCCTGGGAAGCTGGTATTGACCGTCTCAACTCCTTCAATGGTAATTTGCTTGGAGGCACGCAGACTGGCAACAGAAAAACTCATGGCAATACGATGGTCATGGTGAGAAGTAATATGACCGCCACCGAATACAGGCTGGATATTATTGACATCACCATTCTCACTTCCAATACCTTGACCTTCGATGATTAGTCCATCATCCGTAACGGTACAGTCGATGCCGAGCGTATGTAGCCCTTCTGCCATCACCGCAATACGATCAGACTCTTTAACTCGTAACTCTTTGGCACCCGTCAATACTGTGCGACCTTGCGCACAGCTGGCGGCAATGAACAATACAGGGAATTCATCAATCGCTAGCGGTACGAGATGCTCTGGTATCTCAATACCGACCAAGTTTGAACCACGAATCGTAATATCAGCGACTGGCTCGCCGCCCACATGCGTCTCATTACTCAAACTAATATCTGCTTGCATGAGCTTTAAGATATCAATAATACCCGTACGTGTCGGGTTAATACCCACTTGCGTCAAGGTCAGCTCACTACCTTGACTGATAGCAGCGGCTACCATAAAGAAGGCCGCAGAGGATATGTCAGCAGGCACAGCGATATCACCACCTGTCAATGTACCGCCGCCTTCAACGCTGATACGATTGCCATCAACGGTCACCGGATAACCAAAGGCGGATAGCATACGCTCGGTATGGTCACGGCTGACTTCAGGCTGAGTGACCGTTGTCGTACCCTCTGCCCATAGACCTGCTAACAGCAAGCAAGACTTCACCTGTGCAGACGCGACTGGCATATCATATTCAACGCCTTGGAGTGGCTTGCCGACCGTATCACGACCAGTGATACTGAGCGGTGCCGTGCCACTATGACCTGTACTTTGAATCACAGCACCCATGGTGCGTAGCGGCGCTGCCACCCGTTCCATCGGGCGTTTATTCAAGCTCGTATCACCCGTCAACACACTATCAAATGATTGTGCCGCCAAGATACCTGACAGCAGGCGCATGCTGGTGCCTGAATTGCCCATGTATAAAGGTGTCTTGCTTGGCTTTAAGCCATTCATACCAACACCATGAATGGTTAATCTTCCTTTATCAGGGCCTTCAATGCTCACACCCATATCACGAAATGCCTGCAACGTGGCAAGCGCATCCTCCCCTTCCAAAAATCCAGTAACATTCGTCACACCTGTGGCAAGACTGCCAAGCATGATGCTGCGATGCGAGATAGATTTGTCACCAGGGATGGCAATGGTGCCAGAGACAGTATTGCTAGGCGTAATAATATAAGAAGCTGACATGGCAGAAGTATCCGTATAAGGGGTGCTGGCTAACATATGGCCAAAATGTCGCCGTGCGGCTTGCGCGCGGCCCAAAAGTCCCATCAGGGCGGTTGAATCTTTATCAATGATAAGCTGGCGCATAGTCTGTAAGTAGACACCATACTCATCAAGGGCGCTCACAATGGCGCTTTGATTGGCAAAAAATATATCGTGCCACATTTTAGGGTCACTGGCAGCGATACGCGTAAAATCACGAAATCCACCAGCAGCATAACGAAACATATCTAAATTATCATCATGGCTTGCCAACTGCTCAACCAAATTAAAGGCAAGCAGATGCGGCAAATGACTGGTGTGCGCCAATATGCGATCATGGTGATTAGCATCCATTGATATGACATTTGCGCCCACCGCTTCCCATAGTAGCCGCAGCTTGGTGATGGCTACATTGCTTGTGGTAGGTAGCTCACAGATAATCACGCTATGATTGACAAATAAATTGGCGCGGCGAGCATGATACCCTGAATTTTCAGCCCCAGCAATCGGATGCGCGGGTACTAGTCCTATCGGCAGCGAGCCGAACACCGCTTTAGCAGCATCAATGATATTGACCTTAGTACTACAGACATCCGTCATGATGCAATCAGTGGCAAGCTGTCCGTCATCCATTGCCTGTTTAATGTCAAGAAATACTGCTTCGACGGCCTGTACTGGAACTGCAATGATAATTAAATCACTGCCACCAACGACGTCTTGTAAGTTAGCACTACCAGCATCTAACAAACCATGCTCAATGGCTTCAGTAATACTGGGTACATGCCTATCGGCCGCTACCAAACGCTCACTTAAGCCACTGTCTTTAATGGCTTGCGCAAAACTGGCGCCAATAAGACCAAGCCCAATCACACAAACTTGTCTAAACATAGGTAGCTGAATATTTGGAGACGGTTGAATTTTATTTTTTTTCTGACTACTCACGGCTTTTCTCGTTGAACACACTAGGATAAGTTTGGGTAAAGCCAATCTTAGCGTTATAAAATTTAATGGCTAATGAAGATCATTAACTTGACTAAAAAAACATCTATTGATGCGCTTAATCATCGGTCAAGATAGAACGCAAGGTATCAATCAAGCGCATGTTATCTTCTGCGACGCCTACCGTGATGCGCAACCAAGTGGGTAAGCCGTAACCTACCAGTGGCCGTACGATGACCCCTTGCTCGAGCAACGCTTGATTGATCAATAGCGCATCTTCATCATCCATCTCTACCATTATAAAGTTGGCATGTGACTTAATAAAACCCAACCCTAATGCGTCGAACTGCTTCTCTAACCAGCGCATTTGCTCATCATTCATCAGACGAGTTTTTTCGATAAAATCTTGATCAGCAAGTGCCGCCGCTGCTGCCGCCAACCCAATTCGACTGACGTTAAATGGCTGACGAATACGGTTTAATAAATCCGCCACTGCTACCGAGCTTAACGCATAGCCAACCCGCAGACCTGCTAGTCCATAAGCCTTAGAGAAAGTACGGACGATGATCACATTGTCAAATTCATCTATGAGTGCCCTATTATTACTTTCAGGGCTGTACTCGATATAGGCTTCATCCAATACCACCAATACCGAGCTTGGCAGACTGGCAACAAACTGGCGCAGCTCTTTGTGCTCAAGCTGTGTCCCAGTTGGGTTGTTAGGATTGGCAATAAAGACAATCTTGGTATTAAGGTTGTCTTGAACCGCTTGACTCATGGCCTTTAAATCATGACCGAATCGATGGGCGGGCACTTCGATATCTGTAGCACCTTGCATTTTTGCCAGCATCGAATAGACCACAAAGGCATACTGACTATAAACGATAGCATCATTGGCACCCACAAAACTACGCGCCAAGATATCGAGCAAATCGTCAGAGCCATTGCCCAACGTAATCTGATCGATATTGACATCATTGAAGTCAGCCAGTGCTTGCTTTAGATAATAACCATTGCCATCAGGATAACGCGCCAGCTGACCGAGCTGCTCTGTCACTGCCAACGTCACTCGCGGTGAGCAGCCCATTGGATTCTCGTTGCTAGCAAGCTTTACCACATCTGAGATGCCGTACTCGCGAGTCAACTCTTCAATCGGCTTGCCCGTTTGATAAGGAGCCAGCTCTAAGATACTGTCGTACGCTGGCACGAGTGGTAATAAGCTTGATTCGGTCAATGGCGTTGTCTGCATATTGTATCCTTAGATGTAATGAACCATCTATTATTAATAATAACAAGAGCTTATGACAGCTATCTGCTATAAATGGTCTAGCTTTTAAAACGCTTACAGTACCGCTTTGGGATATGAGCCCAGTACACGTAAATCTTTTACCAATGGGCGAATATCATTAATGGCTGCGCTAACATTTGGATCATTAACATGACCATCCATATCAATAAAGAACACGTATGCCCACTTATTAGGACGTTCAGGACGCGTCTCGATACTGGTCATCGACACGCCATGATAAGACAATGGTTTTAAGATTTCGATAAGCGCGCCCGCTTTGTCATGTGCTGAGACGACGATAGAGGTCTTATCTTGTCCTGACGGCGCGATCGCTTCGTGACCGATGATAAGAAATCGTGTGGTATTGCTTGGATTGTCTTCAATATTTGAGTAAAGTTTATGCAAATCATACTCTGCGGCAGCGACATCCCCTGCAATCGCAGCCGAATGCCATTCATTCTTGAGTCGACGTGCAGCTTCGCCATTGCTAGATACGGCAACGCGCTCCACATTGGGATAATTAACATCGAGCCAATGACGGCACTGGGCAAGCGATTGCTGATGCGAATAAATACGGCTGAGACCGTCAAGCTTGGTATGCTCTGCAACCAAGAAATTCTGATGAATCGGTAACTCAACTTCCCCAATTATTTTTAAGGTAGAAGACAAGAAACCATCTAAAGTATGGTTGACCACCCCTTCTGAAGAGTTTTCAACCGGTACGACGCCATACATCGCTGTACCTGCTTCGACTTCACGGAACACATCAGTGATGGTGGTCATTGGTACGGTATCAGCGGCTTTACCAAAATGCTTGAGGGCAGCGGCGTGAGTAAAAGTACCCACTGGACCCAAAAAGGCAATACGTTGCGGTGCTTCTAGATCTAAGCATACCGACATAATTTCACGAAACAATCGCGCCATTTTTTCATCAGCGATTGGACCAGTATTACGCGCCATGACCGCTTTTAGGACTTGCGCTTCACGTTCTGGGCGATAAAAAATAGGATTGGTTTTTTCAGCAGTAGGACTTTTTGCGATGTGTTCTTTTTTGACCGTCGCCACTTGCTGAGCCAGTTTGGCACGGTTATTAATCAATGTCTGGATTTCGCAGTCTACGCTATCAATACTATGGCGCAGCTGATCTAAAAACTCTTTTTCGTTTGAGTGGTCGCTTACGCTAGTTTGATTTAGATTGTCCATTTTTTGCTCTGGTGACTGCTCACTCATTACCGCCCATCCTTTTTCTAATATTATTGCTGAGTTTTATAACTATTTGGTGTGACTTTTTAAGTTTATCTATACTTGGGTCTATCTATACCTAGGTTTATTTGAGATTAGCTTTGACCATATTGCTAGTCACTGTTCAATAGAACAGTTTATCAAAAATATCATGTCCTACTCGTCTATACGATTATTGGATTCATCAGCCAATACAGCAGACAACGACACGACCGGCTCTACTATAGCAAAAACTACGCTCAGTGCCCATTCGTAAATGCGTGTAAACTGGCTAACGGCTATAAATATTAGCACAGTTATCTGATATGGCAGCGATAGGCGGCAAAACTATGAGAGAACACCGCCTCAAAACTATGTTACAGTTCAAAACTAATGGTCAAAAGCACCTTTAATAAGCATGTTTAAAAATATAAACACGTTTAACAACAGACCCAGTCTTTAGAACATAACCATGTTAATTGATTCATACAAGGATACCTGATGAGCGCATTACAACAGCTTCGCACCATGACCACCATTGTCGCTGATACTGGCGACCTTAGCGCTATTGCCCGCCTAAAACCTGTCGATGCGACCACCAACCCCAGTCTCATTACTAAGGCGCTCATTCACTCTGACAATCAAGCCATGCTCTCAGAAACCATGAGTCGACATCGCGGTGACATCGATGCGGTAATTGATGCGTTAACCATAAAAATTGGCTGCGATATTTTATCGTTGATTGAGGGTCGCGTCTCAACTGAAGTCGATGCGCGTTTGTCTTATGACACCCAAGCGACTATCGATAAAGCGCTCAGCTTTATGGAAGCTTATCAACAAGCAGGTATCGACTCAGAGCGGGTATTGATTAAGATGGCAGCGACGTGGCAAGGTATCGAGGCCGCACGTTATCTGGAAACCCAAGGTATTCACTGTAATCTAACGCTACTTTTCGGACAACATCAAGCGATTGCCTGTGCCGATGCTGGCGTTACCCTGATATCACCTTTCGTAGGACGCATTTTAGATTGGCAAAAACGCCAGCAAAACCGTCAGAACGTACCAGTCTCTGATGACATGGGTGTGCAATCGGTCAAGCTTATTTATCAATATTTCAAACAGCATGGCTACAACACGCAAGTAATGGGCGCAAGCTTCCGCTCTACTGAGCAGATATTGGCATTAGCAGGCTGTGATCTATTGACCATTGCCCCCAACCTCATTGATGAGTTGGCAGCAATGGATATAGAAGTCCCTCGTCAGCTGTCACCAAGTATGTCGATGGCGTTAGATGATATGACCCGAGTGAGTTTGACCCATGAAGAATTTAGTCAAGCTTATCAAAAAGATACCGTCACTCAAGATTTATTACCTAAGGGTATTGATGGCTTTATCGATGCGCGTGATGAGCTTGCTCAGGCATTGTCAGCGATGCGCAATTAATCGTTGCGATAATGGATGGTTAAACACTGTCGAATAAAAGAAATTTGCCTGCTAATAGTAAGTTCGTTATTATAACCCACTTCAAATAACAAGAAGCAAGGCTTGATTATGAGACGGCTATCAGTGGTATTAGCAGGTAGTGCGCTAGCGATTAGTGCACATGCAGTCAGCTGGGTAGAGATATCTGAGACTGATTCTGGTTCGATTTTCACCTTAGATTCAGACTCTATTGAAAGCTCTGACATCAATATCATAGACGAGCATAACGTCGAAAACATTTCGGTATCCATTCGCAGAACCTATCCACCGCAGTTACAACAGACGGATAAAAAAGGCAAAAAGGACAAAAAAGAAAGCTATATTCATCATAGCGATCAGCAGTTATTGATATCTTGCAAAGATGCCAGTTACTATAAAAGAGCCTATGTCAATTATGGCACTGACAACAAGGTCATCAAATCTTGGCAATCCGACAAACCCATATTGACCACCAAGGATTTTAAGGTTACGATGCCAAAAACAATCGGTCGCAAAGTAGTAGAGCAAACTTGTGAGCGTTATCAACAAGACCAATAAAATACCAAATAAAATATATTAATACCAAAAAAGCGCGCTGAACTATTCAGCGCGCTTTTTTATTATGCTAAAAACCATTTATCTAAGCTTTTAATACCGTATAAACAGGCACGGGGAATTCACCATGCAACTCAACCAAATCCAGCAGTACCAAAGCACCGACGACCGTATGATCCGCTGACTGGCACAGCTCATAAGCGGTGGTTAGCGTACCGCCCGTCGCCAAAATATCATCGACCAACAATACCCGTTCAGGTGGCAAGTTATTTTGCATCTCAAGCGTGTCTTTACCATATTCTAGCGCATAGGCTTTATTGGCAACAGGCGGTGGCAACTTACCCGGCTTACGCAGCAAAATCATGCCTTTACCCAAGCGACCTGCCAGCAAGCTTGCAAACACAAAGCCACGCGCCTCTACAGCACCCAAGCAGTCCACTTCATCCATCAACCCTTCTGGCAAGGTTGCCAGCAGTGCATCAATGACCGCATTAATATGACTGCGCAGTAACGGGGTGATATCATAAAAATCAATGCCGACTTTTGGAAAGTCTGGTACTGTGCGGATAACCTGCCAAAACGGGTGGTCAGTATTGAGTATATTAGACAGATCAATTTCGGTATTAGCAGATGTAGCGGCAGCATTAACGCTCATAATAACCCTTATCTCATATGGCTTAGATGGTAATAAGTGACGGTGATAAATGACAGACATCACCGTGAAATTAGTGGCGATTACTATAACATAATTTGGTGTAATATAGCGGCGAGACGAACAATCATACAATCGCCTGAATCAATAAAATGCCAATCATGGACTTGATAAAAGCTGAGTCATCTCAACATACAAGTGTAAACTTAACTATCAAAACAACGGTTATATGCTAAACTACGGGCGTTTTTACCGTCCAAATATGAGCGGTAATGCTCAGTAGACGCTCTAAAAACACCCTGTAACACTGGTAATGATCGATAGGACTATTTATGAAACGTTATGAATGTATCGTCTGTGGCTGGATATATGATGAAGCGCTTGGCTGTCCTGAAGAAGGAATTGCGCCTGGCACCAAGTGGGAAGACATCCCTGAAGACTGGATTTGCCCAGAGTGCGGTGTTGGCAAGCTTGATTTTGAGATGCTTGAGATTTAGTAGACGACTCTCTAATTAGGACACTTCATGACAAAATCCAATAATATCAATAATGCGGCATTGCTTAAAACCTCTGGAGATACTGGGATATACCCTACTCCTGACTGGCAACGATTTGGGCAACACCAATGGCGCGAATCAGACCTTAGCGAACACCTCCATCAAGCGATGATAAATATCGGTGATGGCATTGAGTTGTGCGTTGAGGCAGGCGGTAATCCCAATCATCCCCCACTGCTGATGATTATGGGACTTGGCTCGCAGATGATATTTTGGCCAAACAATTTTATCAAGCGCCTTATTGATGCAGGATTTTTTGTGATTCGTTTTGACAATCGCGATATTGGCTTGTCTTCCAAAGTACAGATTGACGGCCTACCGCGTATCAGTCAGCTAAAAATGATGATGCGTTTGCAAACCGGATTGTCTAATAAGAGTACGCAGGTTGCTTATAATTTGACCGATATGGCCGAAGATACCGCACGTCTGATTAAGGCGTTACAGCTGGGTAAGACACATCTGCTGGGTGCTTCTATGGGCGGTATGATTGCTCAAATCGTGGCGGCACGCTATCCAAGCTTAGTACAACGCATGGCCTTGATGTTTACCACCACCAATCGGGCTTTTTTAAAGCCCCCCAAGCCTAAGCAGTTGTATACGCTTATCAATCGCCCTGAGAGTCATTCTGAGCGCGATATTGTGCGCCATAGCGTCTGGTTTATGAAAACAGTCGGTACGCCAGGACACGTCAACGTCCGTATGGTGCGTGAAATTGCCAAGTTACGTTATCAGCGCAACTTCCATCCGCTTGGCACCGTACAACAGCTCAATGCGATCTTGGCCTCTGGCTCTATTAGCCGGTTTAGCAAGCAAGTCAAAGCACCAACCATCGTCCTGCATGGTAGTGCAGATGGGCTATTGCCTCCTTCACAAGGACGCGTGGTCGCTAAGACCATTCCCAATGCTAAGTTTCATTTAATCGAAGGCATGGCACACGATATCCCAGAGTACTATCAGCCTTATATGATTGATTTGATTCGCAATCACCTATTGGCTTAATACGCAGTTAACACCGTCAATCATTGGCGATAAAAAAGCGTGCCATGCTATGTATTACTCATAAGCATGACACACTTTTTTGTCTCTTAGTTTAAGTAAGCGCTTCAATCACAACCAACACTCACCCCTTCTTTATCAATGCACATCTTATTGCCATTTTTTAGGTTACCAATCCACGCTTTACCATTTGCAAATGTAAAGGCAGGCTTGCCTTGGTAACTGTCACCACTCGACACACCCATCTTATCAAAGCGAAAAGGAATCACCAGCTCACCGCCCAAATTGATAAAACCCCAGTTGTCATCAATGCGCACGCCAGCTAGTCCTTCTGAAAAAGGACGAGCATCATCAAATGAATAAGTAATCATCGTCACATTGTTTTCATCGACAAAACCCCATCGACCGTCTTGCTGACGTGGCTCTAACGTCGTAAAACGATTGGGCGCTGCTTGCCTAGATTGTGCTGACGCTGTAGCAGACCTACTATTGGCGGTTTGCTTTGCAGACGACGGCTCATTATTATTACTGTCACTACCATTTGGATTGCTAGTCGCTTTGCCGTTTTTATCCAGCCAACTGGTCGCTTGGTTCTTACGTACTTGCGTCACACCGCCACGATAATCATCAATATCACTGATTGACGCAGAAAACGACACGATGGTCTTATTTGCTGTATCAATAACCCCATAGTTGCCGTCTCTTTTGACCACGATACGTCCATCAGATACCGGACGCGCCCAACCCTGACTTTCCTTTAGCATGTCGTAGGTCGCCGGTATCACCTCACGACCCTGCATGTTGAGATAACCGACGTGACTATTGCGCAGCACGGGTAATAAGCCACCCGCTATCTTATCTGCATCGACTTTTTGATAGCGTGATAAATCAACGACTTTTTTGCCTTTACTATTTAGCAGCGCCACTGGCGCACCGAAGTCCTTGACTGCCAAAAAATAACCGCTACTCGCGGTACAAGAGACATTCTTATAATAGCTTTTGGGTATTTTACAGCTGGCAGCTTGTGCAGTTGGCATCATAAATAGCGCACTGACGAATAAGCCCATAGGAATGCTATATCGTGCCATTTTTAGTTGCGATCCAAATATCAAAGAAAGCGACTTTTTTGATTGAGTACGTCGATGCATAAATAAACCTAGGCTAAAAGTAGTAGAAACTATGTTGAATACTTTAAGAGAGTAATGAAAGACAGATTAGCAAATCGCGACCTTTTCGCCAATGCTATTCCTGTAAGGATGCGACTCGATGATATAAGCACTATTATACATAGTCAAAATATCCTAAAGACGCGACGGTATTGCTGATATTAATTTTTTGTAGCCTCTGTCTGCGCAGGCACAGCAAGCAAGAAAAATGGATATCAGCAGTGCGTGATGTACCGATATTACTTTTCACTCACTATAGCTGACGTTAGCTGACGTTAGCTGACGTTAGCTGACGTTAGCTGACTATCAGCATCTATTTTCCCACACGCTTACCATACTCGGTTCTTTCAAAATACAGTCATCATAAGAATAAATTATGTTTCAACCATTTCATTTTAAGTCTAAAACCTCGACAATGTGGGGTGTGTGCATTGTACTGTGAACACAGTAATGTTAAAGAAAGAACGCCACCCATTCAAACGTGATTAATCTAAGGACAACCTATGGCTATTGCCGCTTCACGCTCTGCACCTATTGGCTTAGTTATTGGTTGCATCATCTTTGGTCTGGGCAGTTTAATCGTCGCGCACGTTGATATCGGCGGTTGGGCCATGTCGTTTTGGCGACTCGCCATCTCAGGAGTGGTCTTTGCTGTCTTGGCAAAAATCATGGGACAACGTTTGCCACGCTCAAGACGTGCCATTTTTTATGGTTTATTGTCAGGCGCATTTTTGGGGTTCGATTTGGCGCTTTGGCACGAGAGTATCTATGCTGTCGGGCCTGGTATTTCAACCTTACTTAATAGCTTACAGATTTTCTTTTTGGCAGCGATTGGGTTTTTATATTTTAATGAACGGCAATCTATATTACAGCTTATCAGTCTATTTCTAGCGATGGCTGGAGTGGCGATGATAGGTAGCCCTGAATTTGCACATAATAGTGCCGCAACTTGGGGGTTTATCTCGGGTATCGTCTCAGGGGCAATGCTGGCTGCGTCGATGACCTTTATCCGTAAGACGCATGACACCGAGCCAACACCGATATTTATGCTCATGCAATTAATCAGTATCGGCGGTGTACTGGCGATGATTGTACCGATGTTTTTGTTTGATATGGGCAATATCTTGCCCAACAGTTGGTCTGAGATTGTTTGGGTACTTATTTATGGCACGGTCATGCAGTGCTTGGCTTGGGGTCTGATTGCCTACTCTATCCCTAAGCTGTCTTTGGCGCTGACTGGATTACTACTGCTATCTGAACCAATTGCCGCATTGGTCATTGATTATACTTGGCTGGACAAACCGATTAATACTTTGCAATGGAGCGGCGCGCTCTTGACGATGTTTGCCATTTACTTAGGTTCATTAAAACCCAAGCCGCGCGCACTACGTCGCTATCGGTTTTTTTCACGGTTTTATAAGCGTAAATATAAATAGTTATACAGGTACGCTTATTTATATTTACGTTTTATTTGGCGTATAGCTTTAATGAGGGCGTGTCATCATTTAGACCGTGAAGATTAAAATAATGACACGCCCTCATTTGAAACATGATGCTTAAACGACAATCAATCAGTCTTTTTGACGATTGAATAATGCATTAAGTACGATAGCTGCCAAGGTAGCCGTGCCGATACCGCCCAAATCAAAGCCACCTAAGTGCAGGCTAAAGTTACCCGTTCCCATGATGACAGTGACAGCGGCGATGATTAGATTGCTGTTTTTGCTAAAATCAATGTGACTGTCTATCCAAATTTTGATCCCAGCAACAGTGATAAGTCCGAATACTATAATAGACGCACCGCCCAATAAGGCCGCTGGTATCGTCTGAATGATTGCACCAAATTTTGGTGAAAGCCCCAATATGATAGCCACCAAACCTGCTACGACAAAAATCGTAGTGCTATACACCTTGGTTACCGCCATGACACCGATGTTTTCTGCATAAGTGGTGACACCTGTACCACCAAATCCTGCTGAAAAAGTCGTTGCTAAGCCATCCGCTAAAAATGCTCGACCCATATAAGGGGTAACACGAGCCTTAGTCATGCCTTCTACTGCTTTAAAATGTCCCAGATTTTCGGCAACCAAAATAAACGCCACTGGTGCGATCAAGATAATGGCGCTCATCTCAAAACGAGGCGTATGAATGCTTGGTAACCCAAGCCATGAAGCAGCAGACACCCCACTAAAATCAATGGGCGTACCAAAACCCATCACATTGGTCATCACAAAATAAGCGACGTATGACAATATCAAGCCAACCAATAATAAAAGTCGACGTAACATACCGCGCGTAAACACAGCCACACCACTAATCAGCAACACGGTTAAAGTAGCCATCCAAGCATCAAACTGATTCGCAGACACTCCCTGAATGGTCACTGGCGCCAAATTTAGACCAATAATCATCACGATAGCACCAGTGACGATAGGTGGCATCAGACGCTCAATCCAGCCTGTGCCCGTTTTCATCACCAGCAGCCCAATCAAAGCATAAATGATACCGCAGGCCATAATACCGCCCAAGGCGACATTTAAGTTGTCATTAAAGCCTACGCCTGCATACGCAGTCACAGCGATAACGGGGCCAATAAAGGCAAAGCTGGAGCCCAGATAGCTCGGCATGCGCCCACCCGTGATCATAAAGAACATCACAGTACAAATACCTGACATCAAAATAGCGAGGTTAGGGTCAAAACCCATTAACAGTGGCGCAAGCACCGTCGCACCAAACATCGCAAAAGTATGCTGCACACCCAGTAATATGCTTTTTGACGGTGGCAAATATTCATTGATACCGACCGGATCACGATCTAAATCGCCACCATAAGGTCGCCATGTCGGAAACCAGCGACCATTTTCAAAATCCGGATTTTTTGGATAGCTCATGGCTGCTGAAGGAATACCAGCCGCTTCTAATGCGTTGTGAGTAGGTAATGCTTCAGCACTTTTGTCTGATTGAGAGGAATTATCGGTGGGAGATGTCATGCATGCTTGTCCTATGTGGGCGGAGCTAATAATAGGCTAAAATAACTGAATGAATAAAAACTGAGATAAAGTGAACGTCAATAAATAGAAGTAGCTGGCTAAAAATAACGATAAAAACCGAGACTCAACACCATACCTCTTATAATATGTCACCCAATTCATTCATTTATGTTGTAAGGTAGCAAACCAAAAGTATTATTTGGTATGATAGCTATGTTTTGCTAGATGTATAAGGTCGGATATGTTCTACTTGAACTACCGTCTAAATCATTTTTGCCTGACGTATTTCACAGCGACAACCAACTTACAGGATGTTACATAAACGTTGGCTCCAAGCATCATAACGGAGTTTAATAATAAATAAAAGTTATTATTCACTCGTCACATGTACTTCCATGTTTACATACATTCATAGACAACACCCCAAACTAAACACTTATCGGTGCTTGTTGGTTGGGGCGGTTTATTATATTTTTCATGCCAGTGCTGAAGCCAATCGATACCCTATGCTGATGCACTTAAAATTTTTGGTAGCTTATTATGATTAGTGTTTTTGATTTATTTAAAATTGGTATTGGACCCTCAAGCTCACATACCGTCGGTCCGATGGTAGCGGCAAACTTGTTTTTGGTGTCTTTGCTCAAGCAATCAGAGCTGACCGCTATAGACAGTATTGAGATTGAGCTTTATGGTTCATTGGCTGCGACCGGTAAAGGACATGCAACGGATACCGCCATTTTATTAGGGTTACTCGGACATACGCCCAGCACCATCGATACGCGTCTGACCAGCAACTACTTGGCACCCATATTTTCAGAAAAAAGTCTGAACATATCAGGTGCTCATACGATTGCTTTTGACACAGAGCGTGATATCTATTGGTACGACGATACCGTCCTACCCTATCATCCTAATGCTCTGACGCTTCGAGCATTATTGGTAGATGGTACTCGTTATCAGCAGACCTACTACTCAGTTGGAGGTGGCTTTGTGATTAATGAAGAGAATGCCACCAATCCAGATGAAGACCATGCTAGCCCCACCATTGATAGTATTCCCTATCCTTTCAATAGCGCCGCCGAGTTATTAGAGCAATGTCGCCAGCATGGGCTGAGTATCAGTGATTTAGTCCTCACGAATGAATGTCATTACCGCGATCAAACAGAGGTTTTTGCCTACTTAGATAGCATTTGGGACGTGATGCAAGACTGCGTCAAACAAGGCTGTGAAAATGGCGGTATTTTGCCTGGCGGCCTAGATGTCAAACGCCGCGCTCAAGATCTATATTCACAACTGTGTGCTGAGAAGAACCAACCCATTACAAAAACCGATAAATTAGCAGCGATGGATTGGGTGGATTTGTATGCGCTCGCCGTCAACGAAGAAAACGCTAATGGCGGTAAAGTCGTGACCGCTCCTACCAATGGTGCCGCTGGCATCATACCGGCAGTCCTACATTACTATCGTGATTTTTTACCAAGCTACAGCCAAAGCGGCGTCTATAAATTTTTATTAAATGCCACTGCTATCGGTAGCCTTATCAAACAAAATGCTTCAATCTCTGGTGCTGAGGTTGGCTGTCAAGGTGAAGTTGGCTCTGCATGTGCAATGGCAGCGTCTGCATTGGCTGAGATTATGGGCGGCGATCCTGCCAAATGCTTGAATGCTGCTGAAATTGGTATCGAGCATAACTTAGGTCTCACTTGTGACCCTGTTGGCGGCTTGGTTCAAGTCCCTTGTATTGAACGCAATGCGATGGGCGCGGTAAAAGCGATCAACGCGGCACGTCTTGCTTGCCGTGGCAATGGTCAGCACTTTGTCTCTTTAGATAAGGTGATTGAAACGATGAAAGTAACTGGGGCTGATATGCTAGATAAGTATAAAGAAACCTCACGTGGGGGTCTTGCTGTTTATGCTGATAACCGCATACCCACTGCGAGTCATGGTGTCAGTGTAAAATATAGTCAATGCTAATATAATTAATGTTAGTGTAGACTGTCGTGATGTGATTTTCATAAACACTCATGACAAAAAAAGACCTCTAATTCATTAGAGGTCTTTTTTATTCTGACTAGTGCATGTCATCATTTACTCAGCAGTTTTTGAAACCACTTCGTTTAAAATCCAAACTGGCTTAACCATGTTGGTGGTCTCATTCATCATCGCTTCTTGACGTACGTCTAAAACATAGCGGTAATTTGGCTCATAAGTGAAGCCTTGGATATTACCGTTTAAAGTTGTATAGTTTTTCTGATAAGTTTGGCGATACTGTAAGCACTCTGATTCAACTTTGGTGCCATTCGCAGTCATAAGATCACAAACTGCTTTACGCGGTGCAATCTCTACTTCAAAGCTTGGAATGTTAATAACTTTAACATTCATAGTCTGACCTTCAACGACCATGGTACGCTCATTGTCCATACCCATAGTAGAACAACCTGACAGGGCAAAAGTAGTCATCAATGCGGCAAGTGCTAATTTTTTCATTATTCAATCCTCAGTTAAGTAATATTCATTATTGCCCGTTTGAACTCGTTTTAATCATTTATAGACGCTCAAAACGTAAGGCATTTGTGACCATACTGGCAAAGTCAATTTAGACAACCAAACAAAGCTGATAATTTCTCAGCAGTATCGTCTATTGTTTACTGAGACTAGTATATGTCGCAAAGCGACTTATCCTCTATGACTGGTTTGTAAAGTAACGTCAGCTTTTGCAACTCATGTTAGTCAAACGTATTAAAAAGCAGACCAATCCAATATATATTTGACATTGCAAAAAAATGGTCGAAGTAATCATTACTCCGACCATTTGATCGCTTTCGTTCAGATTGAGATGACGCCTTAATTAACATCCATTTCGATAATTAGCTACGGTAATCGGCATTTATCTTGACGTAATCGTAAGACAAATCGCAGGTATAAACCGTATCGCTAGCGTCGCCACGTGCCAAATCAATATGAATGGTAATTTCAGGACGGCTCATGACCGTTTTGCCCGCCGCTTCCGTATAGCTAGGCGCAACACCACCATTTTGGCAAATCATGACTTCATCTAGATAGACATCGACTTGCTCGGTATCTAAATCTTCGATACCCGCATAACCTACTGCAGCGAGGATACGACCCCAGTTGGCATCACTGGCGAAGAATGCGGTTTTGACTAGTGGTGAATGTGCAACCGCGTATGCCACATCGCAGCATTCTTGCGTCATCTTACCGCCAGTGACTTTGACAGTCATAAACTTGGTAGCGCCTTCCCCATCACGCACGATTAATTGTGCCAGACGAACAAATACTTCGGTTAATGCCTCAAAAACAGGCTGATAATGTGGATGTTCTGAGCTGTCGATAATATTTGAGCTAGCTCTACCTGTGGCGATCAACACACAACAGTCGTTGGTCGACGTATCACCATCGACGGTGATGCGGTTAAAAGACTGCTCATTGATGGCGCTCAACATCTCTTGTAATAAGTCAGCAGCAATGTTGGCATCTGTTGCCACATAGCCCAGCATAGTCGCCATATTTGGTCGTATCATACCTGAGCCTTTTGACATGCCCGTAATATGATAGCTGACACCCGCCACGTCGATTTTTTGACTAGCAAGCTTAGGAATCGTATCTGTGGTGCGAATACCATTCGCCGCCGCCAGCCAATTATCAGCAGCTAAACTGGCAAGTGCCTCATCTAAACCAGCGATGACCGCCTCGCTGTTTAATGGCTCACCAATCACTCCAGTAGAAAACGGCAATACAGAACTGACAGCCACGCCAGCTTTACTAGCCAGCGCTGTACAGATATCAACAGCGCGGCGCTTGCCATCAGCGCCCGTCCCTGCATTGGCATTGCCAGTATTGGTGACCAAATAACGTGGGCTAGCCTTAGCAAAATGCTCACGTAATACTCGCACTGGCGCGGCACAAAAGGTGTTTTTAGTGGTGACGACCGCACTGGTTGCGTTCTCAGCAATCTCAATCACGACCAAATCATCACGATCTTTGTAGCGTACGCCTGCGGCAGTAGCACTTAACTTGATACCGTCAATTGGGTAAATAGTATTCGGTACTGCAATATTTCCAACAGCCATAGAGACATCCTTATTTTTCAATTTTCATAGTTATAAACAGAATACTATTAGGGTTTGCTTAAGTTAAATGCCGACCAAATCGGTGCATGGTCAGACGGTTTTTCCATGGCACGTAGCTCATAGCTGATACCAGCATCGACGCAGTCATCGACTAAGTCTGAGGTGCACAAGATATGGTCGATACGTAGACCGCGCTTAGGCTCGTCGTTAAAACCACGACTGCGATAATCAAACCAGCTGTATAACTCTGTACTCTCTGGATAGTACAGACGGTATGTGTCAGTCAGCTCGCGTGACATCAGGGCTGCATACCATTCGCGCTCTTCTGGTAAAAATGAGGTTTTTCTATTCTTAAGCCAGCGCTTTGCATTGACTTCGCCGATACCAATGTCGATATCTTCTGGAGCGATATTCATATCACCCATAATAATGAGCGAGCGCCCTTCCGCCTTCAAAGCATCAATATAAGCCATCAAATCTGCATAATAAGCCCGCTTCATAGGGAATTTGGTCGGATGATCTTGGCTTTCTCCTTGTGGAAAATAACCATTGAGTACGTCGATTTCACGACCGTCAAACTCATATCGTGCATGAATAAAACGCTTCTGCGCCTCGACATCTTCGCCAGGAAAACCTTTTTGTACAAATATTGGCGCAACCTTGGACAAGAGTGCCACGCCATAATGGGCTTTTTGCCCAAAATACTCTACGTGATAACCAAGGCTTTCTATGTTTTCTAGTGGAAACTGCTCATCATGTACCTTGGTTTCTTGTAGACCCATCACATCAGGATCGATTACCTCACGTACCGCCTCCAGCTGATGTTGACGAGCACGAATACCATTGATATTAAAACTGACAAAACGGGTCATAAATTATCCTATACTAATTGATGAAAATACGCTGCTAATATAAAGAGCTGGGATGTGACCATACATAAAACACTATCATAACAGAGGCAGACTGACCTAGCTGTTGCGCGCCCTGATATCTTACGCTAGAGTAGTTGTTATTCGTATGATTGCTATCAAATCTTGTGTATCGGATCATGGCTATCACGGAACACTTATTAAAATAATTATTGAGCATTGTTATGACAACCACTATTAGCAAAACTACCAACGCCTTACCAACGACAGCAAATGAAACTACGCCATTATTTGCCAAAGACTACAATGTCTATATTAATCATACTGACGCTGGCGGTATAGTCTACCATGCCAATCACTTGGTATTTTTTGAAAACTGCCGCCGTGACTGGTTTGGTCAACTGGGTTTGAATGGGTATTTCTTGCAGACCGATGACGGTCAAGTACAGCATTTTGTCGTGAGTCAAGCAGACTTGCAATACAAAAGAGCCATTCTTTTAGACGAGATCATCAATGTACGTATCGATAAAGTCGAATTAAAACCTGCCAGCATTATTTTTTACCAGAGCATTCATCGTCATGGCTCAGACAGCTCCTCTACCGATCATAAGAATGACAATGTCAACGCTAAAAACAGTTTATTGAGTAGCACCAAAATCGTCATCGCTTGTGTGCAAAATCAAGTCAGGACAGAGCCTGTGTCTCATGATGAGTCGGATACTGCCGTGGCTAGCGCCTCGCCCATGCGACCGATTCGTGTCCCAAAAAAGCTACGTGATGCTTTACAAGAAGCGATTAATCAGCCTGTAAATGCACAATGATTCTGACCTATGAGCCTTGATACTGACACGCCTATCGTTGAATTTGAACACCTCTGGGTACATAGCAAACGTATCATGCCAATCAACACTGGTGATCAACGTCGTACAGTTAAAACGAAAATCCATAGCGTGTCTGCCATCTACGATAAATGGATGACCAAATTTAAAAAAATCTCGACCCCCGATCAGAGGTTGCCGACGCATAAAAAGGTATTGATAAATGACGTTAGCGGTACATTATTAGCAGGGCAAATAACCGTTTTAACAGGCACTTCTGGCAGTGGCAAGTCTTTACTGCTACGTGTGCTTGCAGGATTATTACCGATGAGCAGCGGTGAGATTTGTTTGCGCAGTCATGATGCATCAAATAGCGACAGTTATAAAAGCATTCATAATACACCGCCGACACAGTGGCGCACACGCATCGCCCTACTTGCTCAAAACCCACAGCTGCTAGAAGGCCGTGTGCTTGAAAACTTACAGATGCCCTATCGCCTACAAGCGCATCAACATCTTGACTTTGATATCGACTGGCATATCGCTCAGCTGGTCTATTTAGAGCGCAGTGCTGACTTTTTACAACAAGAGGCAAGTCATCTCTCTGGTGGCGAGCGCCAACTGGTCAATACCTTACGTCTTTTGCAACTAAATCCACAGGTATTGTTATTAGATGAACCTACAGCGGCTTTAGACATCGATACCTCAACCCAGCTAGTAAATCTACTGGTTAACTGGTTGCGCGGCGATGCACAGCGCACCATATTGTGGGTGACTCATGATACACAAGATATCATGCCATTAGCCGACAGGCATTGGCACATGCAGGCAGGCGTATTAACCAAAATGCGCTAATATCATAATCGACTTTTAATCATGACCGCCCCTAATACTTATTTCCCTCACCTTAACGACATTAATAATGAGCAGCTATGAGCGGTACGGATGATATGCAAATATTCCTCACTTACGGTGATATTGCGCTTGCCAGCAGCTTAATTATTATCGTCCTTATCCTATCATGGCGACTACGCTTAACATTAACCAAAACACTATTAACGGCGGCTATTCGTACTATAGTCCAGCTGAGCTTTATCGGTTTGATTCTGGCATGGATTTTTGCTCGTGAGCAATGGTATGAAGTCTTACTCATACTGACTATCATGACCTTGATTGCAGGAGGTGCAGCCAAAAATCGTGTCAAACGCAGCTACAAAGGTTTATTCATCGATACCCTCCTCGCTGTCAGCCTATCAGCCGTATTGGTCACCAGTATCGCCATCTTTGTGATATTAAGAGTGCAGCCGTGGTATACGCCGCAATTTGTCATCCCTATATTAGGCTTAATACTAGGCAACTCTTTAACCGCCATCTCATTGACCAGCAATCAGTTGATTGAAGCTTTTCATGAGCAGCAAGGACGTATTGAAATGATGCTCAGCCTCTCTGCCAGGCCCTTTGAAGCCGTGCATGAGCAGATACGAGCGGCCATCATCAATGGTATGACTCCAACGCTGAACTCTATGCTGGTGGTTGGTATTGTCAGCTTGCCAGGGATGATGACAGGGCAAATACTGGCGGGTGCAGATCCTACTCAAGCGGTACGCTATCAAATTGTCACGATGTTTTTAATCTGTGTTAGCAGTACTTTAGGATGCACTATTAGCGCGTTGCTTATTTATCGGCGTTTTTTTAACAAACATGAGCAGTTCCTTTCACCGTAATATAAGTGACTGACTTTAGAATTGATACAGTGGACTGTGACAAATTTTCATAGCCTCAATTTTAGTGACACATGTTTATTGACGTATCTATTTTATTAAAAGTCGGCTATAGTTTTGAGATAGCGCTTTGATAGATTATCAACCTCGTCATAATTAGACTTGTTTCTCCTACATCACATATCAACTGTATCTCTTAGTATATTTTATGTACTACTCAGTATCACATACTGGTATTGTTTTAAACCATATTCATGCTAATGTATTGTTTAAATATATCGTTCTTTTGATACTTTGGTTGTAAATAACAGATTAAAAATATTCGGAATAAATACTGTTTTTGTTACCCAGCCATTTTTTCATCTTAGTTAATTATTTACCCCAAAAATAGTTAATTAGAACCATATAATAGCGAAAATTTTACCAACCAGTTGATAAATAAGGATGTTATCGCTCTTAGCGGACACCAGTCCACGTCAGCACTGATTTATTTTGTTGATGCGGATATGACTGCTTTCTCACTAAACTTTAACCTATATTAACTCGCAAGGACGCTGACTATGACGTTAAATAAACCTTGGCTTGCCCAATATCCGGCAGGCGTACCGAAGTCGATCGACCCAGATAAATATAACAGCATAGTAGAGCTATACGAAGAATGCTTTGATCGCTTCCGCATGCATCCAATGAGTATCTGTATGGGCGTTACTCATACGTATGATGACATTGACAAGGCGTCACTAGCCGTTGCTGCATGGTTACAAGCTCAGGACTTACCTCAAGGCACGGTGGTTGCACTGATGATGCCAAACGTCCCGCAATATTTGCCGACGATGATTGGTATCTTGCGTGCTGGTTACGCCTGTACGCCTGTCAATCCCCTTTATACGGGTCGTGAGCTGCGCCACCAATTAAATGACTCAGGCGCTAAGGTTATTTTTGTGGTTGATAACTTTGCCCAAGCGCTTGAGCAAGTCATCGACGAGACCAATATTAAGCGTATTGTCCTCTCAAAAATGGGCGATATGATGGGTTTAAAAGGTATCTTAGTGAATACCATCATTCGTCAGGTAAAACGTCTCGTACCCAAATACAAGCTTGATGATCCTAAGCATGAGATAACCAAGTTTCCTGACGTCCTTAAAAAAGGTAGAAACCTGCCATTCCAAAAGCCGAAACTGTCTTTGGATAAAACGGCCTTTTTACAATATACCGGTGGTACAACGGGTCTGTCTAAAGGAACCATTTTAACTCAGCGTAATATTGTAGCCGCTGCTATGCAGTCTGAAGCGTGGTTCCGCCCTATTACCTCAGAAATTAACGAGGTATACATCAATCTGGTTATGGCTTTACCGCTATATCATATTTTTGCCTCTATGCTTAGTATGTTAGGCATGCGCTCGGGCCACACTTTTATCTTGATACCTAACCCGCGAGATATACCAGGTTTTATCAAAACCTTATCAAAACAGCCGTTCCATATATTCCCTGCCGTTAATACTTTATTTAAAGGATTGCTTGATAATCCAAACTTTAAAAATTTAGATTTTAGCACCCTGCACCTCTCACAGGCAGGTGGTATGGCAGCCACTCCGCAAACAGCCGCACGCTGGTTGGAGGTCACGGGTTGTCCAATGATTGAAGGCTGGGGTATGACTGAAGGTGTGGCAGTAGGTACTAACAACTTAGTAACTGACCGCAATTTTAACGGCACTATCGGCTTACCACTTCCGAGTGTCGATGTCATTATGATCGATGACGATGGCAATCGTGTGGGTCTGAACCAAGCTGGCGAGATGTGTGTCAAAGGTCCTAACACAACATCAGGTTATCTCAACAGAGACAGTAGTGATGACTTTACTAGCGATGGTTATTTCCGTACTGGTGATATCGTCAGCATGGATGAAAAAGGCTATATCACCTTATTAGATCGTAAAAAGGATATGATTTTGGTCTCAGGCTTTAACGTATATCCGAATGAGATTGAGTCTGTGATGCTCGAGTGTGACGGTATTATTGATTGTGCAGTCATTGGTATTCCTGACGAACATCAGGGCGAAGCGGTTAAAATTTATATCGTGCCAGAGGATAACAACGTCACCAAAAGTGTCATCAAAGAGTTTGCACTGGATAATTTGACCGGCTATAAATGTCCACGTCATATCGAATTTGTCAGCGAACTACCAAAGAGTAACGTCGGTAAAGTATTGCGTCAAAAATTGCGTGAAAGGCATGATGCAGATCATCCTCAGTCATAAACAAGCTGAATAGATTTACATATAGCAGTCACATAAATTTAGACATAAAAAGCGCTTCACATAAATTGTGAAGCGCTTTTTTTACTCAGCTATTCAAAATGAGGACAAGCCCTAAGCTTAGAGTCTGCTGCACCTCTTACTTTTTCTAATGAGCAAATTATCCTGACCACTAAGATATGATTCTGTTCGGAAAAAACATCAACAGATTGTAACAGTAACTTCAAAGCAAGCTCCTTGAACGCTGCCGTCTAGAAGGGCACAGGACATAAAGGAATAAGACTTAGTTATTTTTTCTGTGATATAGAACAGCTTATCCCAACTTATCTACCACTCATCCTTTTCGATTTACAACACATATGACTTCATTTATCAAATTTATATATGGACTGTGAAGTACGCTTATCATAATATCGAATTCAGTTGTAGTTGTGTTAGTGTGTTGCCAAAATATGTCAGTCAATGTTCTAAAGTTTTAATTGATAAGGTTTTTATTGAAAGTGACTTACAAGGGTTATTGAGGCATGACGATATTTTTTAAGTGACATTTTAATCATCAAATGTACTTATTTACCGTTTAATCTACAAGGCAGATCATTCTTTGTGATTGGACAAAACTGTATAAAGGCCACCGTATGTTAGCAGTCAGTTAATAGTTAGGATAGCACTCAGCACTGCATTGCTTACCATGCAATGATTTATGTTGTTGACAGGGATGTGACTACTTTCTTATAAGACCTTAACTTATATTAATATTTAAGGACGCTAAATATGACCGTGAATAAACCTTGGCTTGCTCAATATCCTGCAAGCGTACCCAAGACAATCGATCCTGATCAGTACGAAAACCTGATAGAACTCTATGAGGAATGCTTTGATCGCTTCCGTCTGCATCCAATGTCTATCTGCATGGGTGTGACACACACTTATGGAGACGTTGATAAAGCCTCACTAGCGGTTGCTGCATGGTTGCAAGCCCAAGGTATTCCAAAAGGCAGTGTGGTCGCCCTCATGATGCCGAACGTGCCGCAGTACTTGCCAACGATGATTGGTATTTTGCGCGCAGGTTATATTTGCACACCTATCAATCCCCTTTACACTGGTCGTGAGCTGCGTCATCAACTGAATGATTCGGGCGCTCAGATTATATTTGTGGTCGATAACTTTGCCCAAGCACTTGAGCAAGTCATCGATGAGACAGCCATCAAACGTATTGTCCTCTCAAAAATGGGCGATATGATGGGTCTTAAAGGTATCTTGGTCAATACGGTTATTCGTCAAGTAAAACGCCTTGTACCCAAGTACAAGCTTGACGATCCTAAGCACGAGGTAACCAAATTCCCTGACGTTCTCAAAAAAGGCAGAAACTTACCGTTTCAAGCACAAAAGACCTCTTTAGAGCAAAAGGCTATTTTACAGTACACTGGTGGTACCACAGGACTGTCTAAAGGCGCGGTGCTGTCGCAGCGTAACGTAGTAGCAGCAGCACTACAGTCAGAGGCGTGGTATCGCCCTGTGACCTCAGAAATCAATGAAGTTTATATCAATATGGTTATGGCCCTGCCGCTCTATCATATTTTTGCTTTTATGCTTAGCCTATTGGGTATGCGTTCAGGATATACCTTTATTTTAGTACCAAATCCGCGTGATATGCCAGGCTTTGTCAAAACACTGTCAAAACAACCCTTCCATATTTTTCCTGCGGTTAATACACTATTTAAAGGCCTGCTCGATCAACCAAACTTCAAAGATCTCAATTTTAGCTCGTTGCGTATTTCGCAAGCTGGTGGTATGGCTGCTACCGAGCAAACGGCAAAACGCTGGTTAGAAGTGACTGGCTGTCCAATGGTTGAAGGTTGGGGCATGACCGAAGGTGTCGCTGCAGGTACTGCCAACGTCATCACTGACCGTAAATTCAACGGTACGATCGGCATACCAGTCCCTAGCGTCGACATCATCGTTGTGGACGACAACGGTGAACGTTTAGGTCTACATCAAGCGGGTGAGATGTGCATCAAAGGACCAAATGTCACGTCAGGTTACTTTAATAAAGACAACAGCGATGACTTTACTAGCGATGGTTATTTCCGTACTGGTGATATCATTAGCATGGATGAAAAAGGCTACATTACCTTATTAGATCGCAAAAAAGACATGATTTTGGTCTCAGGCTTTAACGTCTTTCCGAATGAAATTGAATCTGTCATGCTTGATTGTGATGGCATTATTGATTGTGCAGTGATTGGTATTCCTGATGAAAACCAAGGGGAAGCGGTTAAAATTTATATCGTTCCTGTAGACAATAATGTTAGCAAAAGCGATATCAAAGAGTTTGCGCTAGATAATTTGACTGGCTATAAATGTCCGCGTCATATTGAGTTTGTGAGTGAGCTGCCTAAGAGTAATGTGGGTAAAGTACTGCGTCAAAAGTTACGTGAGCAGCATATGCTAGACAACCCACAAACCTTCTCATAATGAAGATAAAGCCTTATCATAAGGTTTATTATTGATGTATCGCTAAATGGATGCATCAGTAATAACTCCATAATAAAAAGCCCCTTACAGATGATGTAGAGGGCTTTTTATTATCTGAATTTATGTCAATCTAAACACCGTTAACTCAGTTTATTGAGTACTTGTAATGGTAAATGTTTCATTGCATGACTGACCATAGACCAAGGCAAGCTAGGCACGCAAGCTTCTTGAACTCCTGCTTCGATTGCAGCAACCATTGCTTTGGTACCCGTATCCACGTCTACTTCAAACGGTAACGGCTTGGCATTTTCGTTGATTTCAGTACGAATATAGCCTGGATAAATAGTAGAAACGTTAATCGGCAATTTGGTCAACAGCATATCAGCTCGAATGCCTTCTGCCAAATGAGCCAGCCCGGCTTTAGTCGCACCGTAGGTGGTCAGATGCCTAGGTAGACCGCGCATCGCTGACATACTCGATATCACCACCAAATGACCGCTATTCTGTGCTCGAAAAATACCCATGGCGGCTTCACACTGTGCCAGCGCTGAAATAAAGTTAATCTCAGCAGTGCGGCGATTGGTCTCAAAACGCCCTTTACCGATACGGCGACTCTCACCGACACCAGCATTGACCACAACACGATCAATACCACCAAAGTCAGCGGCAAAAGCATCGAAAACCTCAAAAACCGCATCGTAGTCACTGACGTCTAATACTCGATATTCAACGCGAATATTGGGATAAGCTGCCATCAACTCTGACTTCAAGCTCTCTAAGCGCTCAGTACGACGGGCACAGATAGCGAGGTTGTAGCCAAGCTTGGCAAACAGTCGAGCCATGCCCTCGCCTAAGCCTGAACTAGCACCGGTGATTAAAATGGTTTTATCACGTCCTACTTGCTGCTTATTTAAGCCTTTAAGATAGCGTGGCGGTTGAATCGCACTCAATACCTGCTGCTGACTTTGCTTAGTACCTTTTGTGACTAAGCTCATTAATTGGTTTTTCATAAACAATCCTTTGTATATCGATAACGAAATAGCTTTAACACGCCCTAACCACTAAGTCGCGGTCATGTATTCAGCGCCTTGTATGTCGCCAAAATAACAGTTTTCTCGTCTATCGCCAAGTGACAAAGCGTTTTCCGTCAGCAAACAAGTGACTATATTCATTAAGAGACATTAGGCGTGTACTCTGATCTTTTAGCGTAATAGACGTCACCCCTGTATTGACCAAGCTTTTATTGAGCTGATAAGCAGTCTGGCTACCTTGCTGCAATAGCTGCGCGGTAATAGCAGCGATCACGCCGCCTGAGGTAAAGACTAATACTGTACTATGGTGATCTAAGCTTAAGCTCGCCACTTGCATACGTATTTGCTCAACCGCTTGTTGGGCACGGCTGCTGAACTGTGACCAACTCTCAAGATAGTCATGGTCATCATCACCCGCATGCCAGCGCTGCATCGCTCGATCGAACAGTTCAGCTAGACGCGTCGCTGGAACATCTGCCTTTGCAATTTCAATCGCAATGGCTGCTTTACTAGCAAAAGCAGGATTGGATTTGACCAATACATCTTTGTGATTAAACTCATCAAACTGCGGAATGATGTAGCTGTCAGGCTCATTTATATCGAGTGCGGCTAAAATGGGTGCCTCGTTGCCGTTATCCATAGAGGACTGGTAGCTCTCCCAAAAATGTCGCGCCGAGTCTTGCTGCCGTACTAAGCTGCCACTAAAAATAGCGTCGATTCTGCGCTGAGTCGTCGCATAATGCTGACCGAGCATTTGTGCTTGAATACTGCCTAGCTCTGAGAGCTGATCATAATTTTCTTGTCCAAATGATGCTTGACCATGACGTGCCAAAAGTATGGTTGTCATAAATAATCCCTTTTGATTGTATTCACTAAATGGCTGCTTTTGAGAAAATTAATTGTCAGAGGCATCCGTACTTTTAGCAAAATAGCCTTTTGGTAAAATACCTTTGACTACTTTTTGTACTGGGCTTGGTAGCTGTTCAATCGTTTGTGCGTCGACACCCATGTCTTTTAGATGCGGCTGTACATGAGTATTGAACAGCATCTCACCTTCATACTGCGCTATCAGCTTAAGACATTTAGCGTGTAATACATGGACGATAAGCCAAAAATTCTTAAAGGCTGGATTGGTCGTTTGTTTATTATAGTAGCGATAGTAAATTTGCTGGACAATGCCCGCCAGACGGAATAGACCAAACACTTCATAAAAGGTCCAGTTGGCTATCTCTAAGCCCGTTTTTTCAAGATAATAGTCGACCACTTCATCACGTGTCATCATGCCTTTCAAATGTGTTGGCTGACGGCGTGACTGCTGCATGACGATGTTGTCATCTGCTTCAATCCAGTAAGCCAAGGCGCTGCCCAAATCCATCAAAGGATCGCCAAGAGTTGCCATCTCCCAATCGAGTACACCAATCACTTTGGTCGGGTCATCAGCTGCCAAGATCACATTATCAAAGCGCCAATCGTTGTGAATAACGCAAGTTTTGCTATCAGCAGGCGTGTGCTTACCAAGCCATTGTCGTACCAGTGCAAAGCTTGGTACGTTAGGTGTTTTTGCTTTGATATAACGTTTATCCCAGCCCGTGACTTGGCGCTCACAATAACCGTCACCACGACCCAGCGTGACCAAATCAGGATGTTCGGTATAATCCACTTGATGTAATTCAACCAAAGCGTCAATCACATTGGTACATAATGTACGGGTCTGCGCTTCGTCTAAATCAATGCCTTTGGGTAAATTGGCACGAGGAATGATGCCTTCCATGCGCTCCATGACATAAAAATCGGCACCAATGACAGTTTCATCGGTACATAAGGCAATCATTTTGGGTACATAGGGATAAGCATCTTTTAATGCTTTTTGTACGGTATATTCACGTACCATATCGTGCGCTGACTTGGCTTTGGTGCCTTTTGGTGGACGACGCAAGATTAAATCTTGGCTCTCGCCTTCACCCTCATATTGCAGACGATACGTCCAGTTTGACGCGCCGCCTGAAAATTGCGTGACCGTTGGCTCGCCTTTTATATCGACACCTTGCTCACGTAGCCAGTTGCTGACTGCTTGGGCGTCGAGCTCTTCGCCCTCGCGGACATCACCGCCTTTATCAAGTACTTTATTATTAGTTGCGCTGTTTGTCATGCCAGTATTGTTGGCATGGTTATCAGTTGCCATGAGACATTCCTTATCATGTGGTCATTTATTTTTATAACATATATGAGTGATGAAAAATTCACTATCAAATATTGATAGTGAATTTTTCATTGGGTTTTACGTCAGGCCTATTATTAAACGAATGGCGATTGAAGCCGATGACTACGCTGGTTAGCAAGCACAATTATGCTTTGGCAGGTTTAGACGGACGGCTAAAACCTTGGCGCTTGAGCTCTAACTTAGCGATCATGGTTTTATGCACTTCATCAGGGCCATCCGCTAAACGTAATACACGTGCTTGCGCATAAAAGCTTGGCAGCATCGTATCTTGGCAAACGCCCATTCCACCATGAATTTGAATCGCCATATCAACCACTTCTTGCAACACAGTCGGCGCAACCACTTTAATAGCAGAAATTTCAGTCAATGCGGCTTTTGTACCTTGCGCGTCCATTTTTTGCGCGGCATACAAAGTCAGCAGACGTGCTTGGTCAATCTTGATACGCGCTTCAGCGATACGCTCAAAATTGCCACCCAACTGTAATAATGGTTTGCCAAAGGCCGTACGCGACATACCACGCTTAACTGCCAGCTCTAGAGATTTTTCAGCAGCGCCAATACAACGCATGCAATGATGAATACGACCTGGCCCTAGACGACCCTGCGCAATCTCAAAGCCCATACCCGGTCCACCGATAAAGTGACTGACCGGCACGCGTACATCATTAAAGCTGACTTCGCCATGACCATGCGGTGCATCATAATCGCCAAATACTTTGAGCATACGTTCGATGTTGACACCCGCTGTTTGCGCTGGCACCAATACCATAGAATGCTGCTGATGACGACCTTTGCTCTCATCAGGGGTGTAAGCCATCACAATCAGCACATCGACCGCAGGATCGCCAAGACCAGATGACCACCATTTGCTGCCATTGATGATAATCTCATCACCGTCAACTACGGCTGTGGCTTGCATATTGGTCGCATCGCTTGAAGCAACATCAGGTTCTGTCATACAAAAAACCGAACGGGTTTTGCCCTCTAAAATCGGCATCATCCATTTGTCTTGCTGCTCTTGCGAGCCATAGCGCCACAACAATTCCATATTGCCGCTATCAGGAGCATTACAGTTAAATACATAAGGCGCAAGTAAACTGCGACCGGTCAACTCTGCAATGGGTGCGTAATCGGTTACTGAAAGCCCAGCACCTAAAGTATCATCAGGTAAGAATAGATTCCACAAACCCGCTTCACGTGCTTGTTTACGCAGGCTTTCGTACTTTTCTGGCCACTGCCAGTTTTTCCAGTTGCCATCCGGATTTTGCGCATGGCATTCTTGCCAAAACTGCGCTTCGATCGGCTCGATTTGGGTTTCGATAAATGCTTTGACTTTGGCGTGCATGGCTTGACCATGTTCTGTTGCCGTAAACATCAATGTATTGTCAGACATAGGTGACATCCTTTTCTTTGTTGATTATTTTCATCAACCTTTGATTAAAAAGTTGATGGAATCTTTATAGTGTACGTACGTATACTGTCTTCTGTATGCACCATTTATAACACAGCAATTATTATTAAACAGCAAAAAGGCGCGACCAGCTAGGACACGCCTTTTACAAAACACAAACAATGCATCGATAAGAACTGAAACCCTAAAACACTATATATCCATTAATACAATGATATCTAACGCTATTTTAAGATATTTAAACGACTATTAAAATCAAAACGTGCTAACGCATCTGGCAGCTTATTAATTGCCAAGCTTACAGTCGCTTCTGCCGCTTGAGCCAATCCTAATTTTTCAGCGAGGGTTGGTTTTTGGCGTGAATGCAGTGCGTATACTTCATTGTCTTCCATACGCTCTAAAATATAGCTGTCTGAGGTTTGCAAGCTATCGATCAAGTTAAGTTTTAATGCATCTTCGCCATACCAATGCTCTCCAGTGGCCACTTTTGCGACATCCAGTGTTGGACGATAGTTATTCACAAAGTGTTTGAATAGCTCGTGCGTTTGCTCCAGTTCTTCTTGATATTTGGCACGATCTTCAGCATCGTTTTCGCCAAAGACAGTGACTGTGCGCTTGTAATCACCAGCAGTAAACATCTCATAATCGACGTCATGGTTTTTTAGCCATTTATGGAAGTTTGGCAATTGTGATACCACACCGATTGAGCCAATAATGGCAAATGGTGCCGCCACTACCTTATCTGCGACGCACGCCATCATATAGCCACCGCTCGCTGCAACTTTATCGACACAGACAGTTAGCTTTAGACCAGCGTCTTTTAAGCGAACCAATTGCGCTGCCGCTAACCCATAACCATGCACCAAACCACCGCCGGATTCAAGGCGCACCACTACCTCATCACCTTTATTTGCCGCACTGATTAACGTACTGATTTCTTCGCGCAGATGCTTAACTGCGGTTGCTTTGATATCACCATCAAAATCTAGAACGAAAACTTGTGACTTATCATCGGCATTTTTTTTCTTATTTTTGGTTTTTGCTTTTAATGCCTGTTTGGCTGTTTTAGCCATCGTTTTTCTGAACTGCTTAAGAGCCGCTTTACCTTGCGTGGCTTCCATCAAGTCTTCACGGCGTTGTTCTTGGTTTTTATTCAAATGAATAACCCGTAATTCAACAGGATTTTTGGCAGGATGAAAAAGCATGAGCAGTATTCCTTACATTATTGAGATAACTTTATTGAGATAACTTTAATAGGATCAATAGGATTTTATAAGTGAGCTTGATATGTGCACAGTGGCTGATGTTTTCAAGCAAAATGACAATATTTAACCCAATGCAGATGTTACGGGATAAATACCCTCTATACCGAAGCATTCCTGCGTTTTGATTGGACTCAGCTGGTTGTATAACAAGGGCAGATTAGGCATAATATGCATTTATATCATATTTTCTGCAGCCAACGTGATGACCATTTGTCTTAATCGCGTTGTTTGTGCTTTTTTTTGCGCATCGCTTGAATCGTGCAACAATGGCTGCATTATTGTATTTCGAATTGGGCTGACAACTGGATAATTATATTATGACGCATAGCGAATACCGAGACGAATATTGCGGAGCCGTAACCGAAAGCTTACTTGAGCAAACCATTAATATCGTAGGCTGGGTACATCGTCGTCGCGATCACGGTGGCGTAATTTTCTTAGACATGCGTGACCGCGCGGGCATCTTGCAGGTCGTCATTGACCCTGATACCCCAGAAGCTTTTGCGATTGCTGATGCCGTACGTCCTGAATATGTGCTAAAAATTACTGGCCGTGTACGTCGCCGTTACGAAGGTACTGAAAACAATAGCATGACCAGTGGTCAAATTGAGCTATTGGCTAAAGAAATTGAAGTATTGGCGAAATCTGAAACACCGCCATTCCCATTGAATGATGAAAAAACCACAGTTTCAGAAGACTTGCGTCTAAAATATCGTTATCTTGATATGCGCCGTCCGCAAATGCAAGAGCGTATGGTTTTCCGCGCCAAGGCGACCTCAGCGATTCGTCGTTATTTAGACGATCATGGTTTCTTGGATGTTGAAACCCCTATTTTGACTCGTGCGACGCCAGAAGGTGCTCGTGATTATCTTGTGCCTTCACGTACCCGTCCAGGTAACTTCTTTGCATTACCGCAGTCGCCACAGCTGTTTAAGCAACTGTTAATGGTGTCAGGTTTTGACCGTTATTATCAAATCGCTAAATGCTTCCGCGATGAAGATTTACGTGCCGATCGTCAGCCTGAATTTACTCAGGTGGATATTGAGACTTCTTTCTTAAATGAAGAAGAAATCATGAACATCAATGAAGGTCTGATCAAGCATTTGTTCAAGACTATGATGGACGTTGAGTTTGAGCAGTTCCCTCGCATGACTTACGCAGAAGCAATGCGTGACTATGCTTCAGACAAACCTGATTTACGTATTCCACTAAAACTGGTCGACGTTGCAGATTTGATGAAAGATGTTGACTTCAAAGTGTTCGCAGGTCCTGCTAACGATCCTAAAGGTCGTGTTGCTGCTCTACGTATCCCTGGTGGTGCTTCGATTAGCCGTAAGCAAATCGATGCCTATACCAAATTTGTCGGTATTTATGGTGCACGCGGTTTGGCTTATATCAAAGTCAATGATGCTAGCAGCGTCAACAATGGCGTTGACCAAGAATCTGGTCTACAATCTCCTATCATCAAAAACATGACCGATGATGTATTGGTAAGCTTGATTGAGCGTACTGGTGCAGAAGACGGCGATATTATCTTTTTTGGTGCGGATAAAGCCAGTGTCGTCAATGACGCAATCGGCGCTCTACGTCAAAAAATTGGTCTAGACCTTGAAATGACGACTTGTGAATGGGCACCACTTTGGGTCACTGATTTCCCAATGTTTGAAGAGACTGACGATGGTCGTTGGACGTCAATGCATCATCCTTTCACCAAGCCTAAAGGCTCAGTTGAAGAGTTGAAAAACAACCCAGAATCGGCCCTATCTATCGCATATGATATGGTATTAAACGGTACTGAAGTTGGTGGTGGTAGCTTACGTATCAATACCTTTGATATGCAGCAAGCCGTACTTGAAGCTTTAGGTATCGGCGAGCAAGAAGCTGAAGATAAGTTTGGTTTCTTACTTGATGCATTGAAATTTGGTGCGCCACCGCATGGCGGTTTAGCCTTCGGTTTGGATCGCTTAATTATGCTCATGGTAGGCGCTGAGTCTATTCGTGACGTGATTGCCTTCCCAAAAACTAAAACTGCTGAGTGCCCATTAACCCAAGCCCCTGCTGAAGTTGATAGCAAGCAGTTACGTGATCTTGGTATTCGTGTGCGCGAAAAAGCTCAGGCTGATGCCAAATAACCTGCTCAATAATTGGTCTCATGATGCTCAGATCTGTTTTACATTGTTTGTTACATGATTCATCACCATGCGAATGGTCATGAATCCGTATCATATTTTCAAATTCGTGCCATTATCTGTATTGCAGATACTGGCACGTTTTGTTGCGTGGGTGATTATAAAAATACCCAGTCTGAGTATCATGCGTACCGTCAATATTAATATAGCACTGACCCGCCACGAGTTACCAGACAATGAAAAACGATCCTTAGTCAAAGATATTATTTACCACCAATGTATGACCAGTATTGAGTCTATCAAGAGCTGGGCAATGCCACCTGAGTGGAGTATCGCTCAAATACAAGATGTGCATAACAAAGACATTCTTTTAGAAGGACTGGCTAGCCCGAATGGTATGCTCGCCATCGTACCGCATTTGGGTACGTGGGAGATGATGAATGCTTGGCTCAATCAATTTGGCTCACCAACCATCATGTACAAGCCCGTTAAGGGCAATATGACTGATGACTTTATACTGCAAGGTCGATCACGCCTCAATGCAACGCTAGTACCCACTGATGGTAGCGGCGTCAAAGCCATATTCAAAACCCTCAAACAAGGGGGCTTTAGCATTGTATTGCCCGATCATGTTCCTGACCCTTCAGGCGGTGTTGTCGTACCGTTCTTTGGTGTTAAAACGTTAACCAGTACTCTCGCCTCCAAACTCGCTAGCAAGACCAAATGTGCGTTGGTCGGCTTATCTTGTATTCGCCGTGACGATGGTCGTGGTTTTGATATTTATTGTTATAAACTCGATAGTCCGGCCTTATATGACCGTAATACCGAAACAGCAGCTCATGCGCTCAATCAGTCTATGGAGCACATGATTAAAGATAACTGTAGCCACTATATGTGGGGCTATCGACGTTTTAAACGCATCCCAACTTTAGGCAATCCCTACCGTGCTAATGAAACAGTATTGGCAGATTTCATTCGTGCCAATCGAGATCATTTATCTTTGTCTGCTGCCTCGTTAGCGACCAAATCATTACCTCCTGATAGTGACGCTAATCACAAAAACGTACTAAACGAGAATCAGCAGTAATAACCATACAAATTTTTGAACGTTTAAACATATCGTCAATGATAGCTGTGCTAACATTGACTCATACTTTTATGCCTTTTGCTTTTGAGAGTAACATTTTTTCATTCACATCAATACGAGTGCACTATGGTAACTGACGTAGCCGAAAATTTATCGACAAATCGCCCGCAAAAAGACACCATGCGTGCTGGACAACGGTATATTATTTGTATGAAATGGGGCGATAAGTACGGCCCTGAATACGTCAATCGTCTGTATAACATGGTCAATCGCCATTTAACATTAGATTTTCAGATGATCTGCCTAACCGATGATAGTACAGGTATCGACACTGCTATTGCCTGTTACCCTATACCTGAAATGGATTTACCAGATGGTCCTGAACGTGGCTGGAAAAAACTGACGACCTTTAAGCCAAATTTATATGATCTAAAAGGGGTCGCGCTATTTTTAGATATCGATATCGTTATCGTTGATAATATTGATAGTTTTTTTACTTACAAAGCCAAATATAATGATAGCGTCGTCATTATCCGTGACTGGAAAAAACCATGGCGGATGATTGGTAACAGCTCGGTCTATCGCTTTAATATTGGTATGAATACCTATCCCGACTTGCTGGCAAACTTTGAACGTAACTTTGAGACCATTCGTACCCAAGTTCGTCACGAGCAAGCCTATCTATCCAACTATTTGCATGAATATCACCACTTAGAGTATTGGGATAAGACATGGTGCGTTAGCTTCAAATACCAATGTATCGCGCCCATTCCCTTTAACCTAGTGCGTAAACCTACTTTGCCTGATGATGCAAAAATCGTTATTTTTCATGGTGAGATCAATCCACCAGACGCCATTGCTGGCGGCGGCGGTAAATGGTATCGACATGTAAAACCAAGCCCATGGTTAAAAAATCACTGGCAATGATCGTTTAAATAATAACAATATTTGAATGGTTCAAAGACAGTCCAAATCATTTAAAGGCAATGCATCACGACGATATTTGAAATCAACTACTGGGAAGAAGTCAACTACTAGGAAATAGTATGGCGCTATACTTGAGGTTACCTGCTACGGCTAGGTTTAATATTGATAATGAGCTTATCGTTATCGATGCTTTTAATGCCAATGAGCCAGAGCAAAGCCTGCACAAGAAAAACGTTAACATTATCGCCTCAGGCCCCTCTATACAACAACTACCATTATTAGAGCTATTGGACACGCCTACTATCTTTGTCAATGGTAGTATCAGTCTAACTGAGAAATATTGCTTCACCGATATCGTCGGCTATGTCATTAGCGATGCGCGCTTTATCCACCATCAACCTGAGATTTTACAGCAGTATTATACTGGTCAACCTCTGTATGCAACGCTAGCTGTGTTTGAAGCGATGGCAACAGCCCTTCCCAATATCATGCGGACTTACCATCACGTCATGCGTGTGTTGTATCCAGTAGACAGACCATGGGGCGTCAAATCAAATAAGCTATCGTTTAGTAAGCTGATTTTTAAGAAAAAGCTACTAAATAAGAAAATGCCGTTATCATACTTTATCAACCATCCAGATTTTATTATTGATGGCAGTTATAAAGCAGTTAATATCGGCGTATCTCTAAATATTACGCATGGCTTTGTAGAGGCAGGAACTGTCGCTTATGTGGCCACGCAGTTGGCTTTCTCACGTCATGCGGCTACTATCCACTTATACGGCATCGATTTGCTCAACAGTGAGCAGCCACGCTTCTACGAAAACAAGAACAACAGCGCCCCAAGTATGCTTAGTAAGGTCATGAGCGAGCGCATTGTACCTTCGTTTAACTTGCTAAGTAGAACTTATAAGTCGCATGGTGTCTCTGTCATTAATCACTCCCCTGTCTCCAAAACACTATTCGATGATCTCTAATACTTATTACCTCATGAATTCAACACCGAACCAAACGCTAAGTATTGCTGGGCGATGTGATTCGGCAGTAGTTGCTGATTGAGCGGTACTATATAGTGTGTTGGATCGTCTATTGCCTGATCGATGAGTATAGCCAACCCATCAATGTCATCTACTGGCACTAAGCTCTTAGCGGGTAACAGCTCCCTTGGACCAAACGGGCAATCAGTACTTATTACAGGTACGTCTAACGCTTGCGCCTCAACGATGGTATAACCAAAACCCTCAAATTTAGAGCTCATTATCAGCAAAGCCGCTGAGGCAATCAATGGGTAAGGATTGGCTTGAAATCCAAGAAACTTCACACAATCGCCAATGCCAAGCGCCGTAGCTAACTGTTTAATCTCACTCTCCAGCCTCCCCTTACCCACCAACACCAAAGGATAGCGCCGTGCTGTTTTGGCATAGGCATGCAGTAAGTCGTGATGACCTTTCATGCTATCGAACGAGGCAACTTGAATCATATAGCCTTTATAGGTTATACCGAATTGGCTGAGCGCTAACGATTGCTTGGCGGCTTTTTGTATGTCATCGACAGCGCAAGGATTATAGATGGTCGTCGTCTTATTCACATTGCCTATCAATGCCAATAAATCCTGACGCGCCCCATCGCTGACACAGCTACACGGATGGGCGCCATAGACCATTTTTAGATGATTTATAGTCTGTACCGGCGCATCTAATAATGGATTCTGAAACTGCTTAGATAGCGCCGTATGTAGTACATTTACGATATTTGGTAATCGACTATATGCCATGATCCAGTTTATTTTATAGATGTTAGCCAATATCAGATCCGGTGTTCCTATTTGACTCAATACATAATCATCGATACGCCTAGCGACTGCTTCATAGACCTGTGCTTGGTTAGATTTTGGCTCGATATTTTGCTCAGAAAACACCTCGTCATATGGCACTACATGATGTTGAACACGTGAATCTAATGGCATATCTTGAGTATATTCGAGACAAAGCACATGAACGTTATAATTTAAATCAGCATAAGCACGTGCCAAAGTCGTGACCATGCGCTCAGCACCGCGACCTTCCAGCGCCTTTAGTATTAATAGAATAATAGGTGGCATCAGGGTCTCAGCTCACAATTTTGTTGAGGTATAAGTAGGAAGGATCAGCCAAATGAGTGTATCAATAGTCATAATTATTGCAGCGTTCTGACTTTATATGCTAGTCTCATCTACCTTTAGATCTTTACTTTTATTGCTTGAAGGATAGTCATGGCTTGCCTGACTTCCCATAGCATAACAAACCATAGCATAGCAAAATAATCATCAATTTTTATTGTATAAACCCACTAAACCTTGTCAATACTCATATCAACAAATATCATCGCTGGATTGATGTAGCTAATACAAACATCAGCGTGTTGATAGAACATGTTTACAAAAAATAGGATCAGTCATGAAGCAACCTGACGAGAAAACATTAGATGTTGTCATCGCCTGGGTGGATGGTGCAGATCCCATGCTCAAACAAAAAAGAGAAGGTTATAAATCAGGCAAAGCAGTCGCTTCAGATGCGATAACGGCCACGCGTTTCGCTAGTGACGACGAGATATACTATAATATAGCGTCTATCATTAAATACGTGCCTTTTTGTCGTCATATATATATTGTCACCGACCAACAACGACCAGCATTCATCGATGATTTTGCCAAGCAAAATATCTGTTCAGCAGATAAAATACGTATTGTGGATCATAAAGAGATGTTCGTTGGTTACGAGCAGTTTTTACCCACTTTCAATACCCGATCGATTGAGACGATGATATGGAATATTAAGGGACTGTCTGACTATTTCATCTATATGAATGACGATTTCTTTTTTAATCAGCCCGTGAGGATCAATGACTTTTTGGACGGTGAAAAAATTATCATTCATGGACAGTGGCGTAAAAGTGCTGCATTAAATGCCAAGCTTAATTTTCGAAAATCTCGCTTCAAACTGTTTGGAACACCGATACAACCGAGGCACACGATAGCGCAAATGTTAAGTGCTAAAATACTTGATATGGATAAATTTTTTGAGATTCATCACTATCCTCATATTGTCGATAAAAATATTTTAAAAGCCCATTTGTTGGATAATCCTCAATTATTGACAGAGCAAATAAAGTACAAATTCAGGAATGTTGCGCAAGTAAACCCCATAACACTGATGAATCATTTAAAAATCCAAAAAGGCCAAGCCGAGTTGAAACCCGATACGTCTATCAATTATCTAAAAAATGAAAAGGGTGTCGAGGAATTTATAACCGATTTGCACAAAGAATCTATTCAATATGGGTGCATACAAAGTCTGGATTTACTTGAATCAAACTCCTATCAAAAAATTACCACTGCTATGGTGCAAAAATTCTCAGCTTATTTACCATCGTCATTATTGTTAAATGGCAATAAATAGCAATAAACTTAAAATAATAAACAAAAGACAACTTTGGATATATTATGAAAATAGCAGTAGTAGGTACAGGCTATGTAGGCTTATCAAATGCAATGCTATTGGCACAGCACAATGAAGTCGTCGCTGTCGATATTGTTTCTGAAAAAATAGACCTATTAAATGCAAAACAATCTCCAATTGAAGATGAAGATATTGAAGACTTTCTATCGCATAAAAATCTCAACTTTTCTGCGACACTTGATGCTGCGACAGCCTATGAAGGGGCTGATTTCATCATCGTCGCAACGCCGACCGATTATGATACCAAAACCAATTATTTCAATACATCAACAGTAGAAGCAGTGATTGAGCAAGTACTTCTAGTCAATCAGCAAGCGACTATTATTATAAAATCTACAGTGCCCGTTGGCTATACCGCTAGTATCAGAGAGCGATATGAAACGGATCGCATTATTTTTTCGCCTGAGTTTTTACGAGAAGGCAAAGCACTACACGACAATCTTTACCCTTCTCGAATTATTGTGGGCGCACAGTCTGAACAGGCACAGCAGTTTGCTGAGTTATTGCTTGAAGGCGCTATCAAAAAAGAAGTACCGCTACTATTTGTAGAATCAACTGAAGCTGAAGCCATTAAATTATTTTCTAATACCTACCTAGCCATGCGCGTGGCCTATTTCAATGAGCTCGATACTTACGCACAAACCTTTGGGCTTGACACCAAACAAATCATAGAAGGTATTGGCTTAGACCCACGTATAGGTAACCATTATAACAATCCGTCATTTGGCTATGGCGGCTACTGCCTACCCAAAGATACTAAGCAGCTATTGGCAAATTATGATGAGGTGCCAAGCAATCTTATAAAGGCTATTGTCGATTCTAATAGAACTCGCAAAGACTTTATTGCTGATAAAATTATCGAAAAACGGCCAAAAATCGTGGGCATACATCGACTGGTAATGAAAAGTGGATCAGACAATTTTAGAGCTTCTGCGATACAAGGTATTATGAAGCGCATCAAGGCAAAAGGTATCGAAGTCGTTGTTTATGAGCCTGCACTGCAAGAGAGTGAATTTTTTAATTCGCGAGTTATTCAAGATTTAGAAGCATTCAAATCGATGAGTGATATCATCGTGGCAAACCGCCTATCTGCTGACATACAAGATGTCTCTGATAAAGTATTTACAAGAGACCTATTCGGGAGCGACTGATGAAAGTTTTAGTCACGGGTGCTGCAGGCTTTATTGGTTTTCATTTGATCAAAGCACTATTGGAAACAGACTTATCTGGTAAAGACCATTTTATCGTTGGTATTGACAATATCAACGACTATTACGATGTGGGTTTGAAAGAAGAGCGCTTGAAGATATTAAGTGAAATATCAACACCAGAAAACTTTATGTTCATTAAGTTAGATCTTGCTGATCGCGATGCTATGTCAAACTTTTTCTCTGATTATCAGTTTGATACGGTTATTAATTTGGGTGCCCAAGCGGGCGTACGCTACTCTATCGAAAACCCGAACGCCTATATTGATTCAAACGTGGTTGGCTTTGTTAATATACTTGAGGGCTGCCGTCACCACGATATCAAGCATTTAATCTATGCCAGCTCTAGCTCTGTCTATGGTATGAATATCAAACAGCCATTTACGACTGCTGATTGTGTTGACTTTCCTATCAGCCTATATGCCGCTACCAAAAAATCGAATGAGCTCATGGCACATAGCTACAGTCATTTATACAATATCCCTACGACAGGATTAAGGTTCTTTACAGTTTATGGTCCTTATGGTCGACCTGATATGGCGTATTTTTCTTTTACCAAAAAAATTCTAGCTGGTGAGCCAATCAATGTCTTTAATAATGGTGATATGCAGCGCGACTTTACCTATATTGATGATATTGTAAAAGGTATCATTCGAATAATGGATAAGGCTCCTTCTCCTCAATACTCTACTATCACTACAGCGACCGCCCCTTATAAAATTTATAATATAGGCAATAACCAACCAGTAACTTTACGCCGTTTTATCACTGCCATCGAAGACGCTTGTGGCAAAAAAGCTCAGGAAAATCTATTACCGATGCAAGCAGGTGACGTGCCGATTACTTATGCAGATATAGACGAGCTAGTAGATGATATTGGCTTCAAGCCTGAAACCAGTATCGAAGACGGTATTGAAAAATTTGTCGCTTGGTATAAACAATATTATTCAGTTTGAATAAGTAATTATCTCTAAAACCCGTGTTATAGATGTTAAAGCTTTAATATCGTTGTATTTTCTCAAAGGATTTTGATGACATGACCACACCTTCTAATTGGCAAAGAAAATTGCTACTCATGTTTCGAAGCGAAAAAAGATTGAATGCTAGTAAGGTTGTCAAAAATTATAGGGGCAAAAGTTTCAATGAGATGAAAGCAATGATTATTACTGAGTCATTGTGCGATATTGAGGCACTAACAGATAAGCGTAAAAGTACAGACTTAGAAACCCATTTAAACAATTTAAAGTATCAATCATTAGGAGAGTCTGAACTCTGCTTTTATCACAATACGCTTATTATATTGATGCGCCGTAAATATAAAATAGATAAAACATTTACTGAATTTGAGAGGCTCTGGGAGGCTGAAAGCAATTATCTATTGCAGCACCTATCTTTACGCTGGATTGTTTCCGCCTGCGATACGTTTGTTGACCACTCAGACAATGCTCATAGAGCGGCTATTTTGATGAATGTCGTGACTCTAATGAATACCTTGCGAACCTATGAGACCAAAAACTTTTTACAAACACCTCCGGGTGCTGAACCCATACCATTATTAGATGAAAAAACCGACATACTGTATGCCGGCGATTTGTCTCTATATGATGGTCTCACCTATTTTCGTATCGGCACTGATGACAGCTTAAGGAATATGCGAAAACGATATAGTAAATTTCAAAAAATTGATAAATTGGCTACAAGCATGCTATTAGCGGTATTTGAAAAACTGCAAAATAATGGTAGTGCTTTTGCCACTCTACGACAACTACATAAAGATGATTGGTCTAAATGGTGGTTGGATTAATATAGAGCTCTTTTGTTCTGATCTATAGTAAATTTTATATGTAGTTGAATTTAAATTAATAAATAAGAAGCAGCTAATCACTTTTAGTCATGAACGCTATATATTGTTGAGCAATTTTAATTGGCAATAGCTCATCATCAAACGAAGACTGATAGATATCAGCATTAGCCATCGCCTCATCCATCTTCTTAGCTAAAGCGTCAATATCTCCTACGGAAACAAGGTTATATGGCGGTAACAACTCTCTTGGACCTGATGGGCAATCTGTACTAATAACAGGTGTTCCTAAAGCCAATGATTCAGCAATAACACGTCCAAACCCCTTAAATACTGAAGATAAAACCATAAACCTTGCTTTTTGAATATAAGGATATGGGTTTTTCTGAAAACCTAGAAAATGCACATTGTTATCTAGACCTAAAGAAGTAGTTAACTCTTTCATTGATTCTAATAAAGCACCCTCGCCCAGTAATAGAAGTGGGAGTGTCTTACTGGTTTTTGCATAACTCTTAAGTAATACTTCATGAGCTTTCTGTGTCTTAAAACTGCCAACATGAATAATATAATCATCAAATTCTGGTTTAAATTCTGATGCCGACTCCATGATTTGTATTTGATCAATTGGGTTATATATTGTCGTTGTATTTGTAACAGCTAGCGTAGATTGAAAATCCTTTTCAACACCTTGACTGACACAGATACAAGGATGCCGAGAATAAATATTACTTAATTTTTTCTCTCCTACTTTTTTACCTTCGCTTCTAAACAACTCGATTTTTTTAGAAATAGTATTCCTAATAATATGTGCAATATTAGGTAGATTACTGTGACGCATGACCATATCGGCTTTATCTAAATTTGATAACGTCAATATCGGTATGCCAATTTCCTTAGTCACATACTTGTCTAACATTTTTGCAAAATACCAGTATCTAAGAGGCTTAGTAGGTACAGATTTATAGGCATTCAGATCCAGCTGATGATAAAAGAGATTATCACTGAGCTCGTAGGCTACTTTAGATTTGAATCGCAGAATATGGACTTCATAACCTAATTCATAAAAACCTTGTCCAAGAGTCAAAACAGACCGCTCAGCGCCGCCACCTTGAAGACAATTGATAACCAGTAGCACTTTTTCTTTTTTATTGAAATCTTCTTTTATCTGGGTAGTAGTATTAATCATTTATTAAATATTCTTAGAAATAGTTGTTATGAATTTAAAGGTGACGTGATTTTATTAGGGTCTGTTGAACATTCAAATATTAGGACTGCTGATCGCTGAAATCGCCCCAGACTAGGCGTAAACCGACGATAATGTCGAGACCTTAGTTAGGTTTACAACAACGTTTGGGGTGATTTTAGTATCAGCCTTTCAGGGCAGGGCTATTTTTTGCCAATACATGGCGAAATTATCTACCCTAGAATGACTAGGCGTCAAAAATTTCACTGCATATTGTCTAAAAAATAGCCACTGCCAGTTCCACATTTGAATGTTCAACAGACCCTACTTTGTAGAATCCAGCCTTTGAGCAAACTCAAGATATTTCTCAGCTATTCTGGCTGGCATAAGTGACTCATTAAATGGCGCATGAAATTTTTGTGGATTATTCATTGCCTGACGCATTTTTTCAGCAATCGTATCAATATCGCCCATTGGCATCAAGTTAATTTCTGGCAGTAGCTCACTTGGGCCTGACGGACAGTTGGTGCTGATAACGGGAGTACCTAGCGCTAGAGCCTCCGCAATGACCAAAGCAAAGCCTTCCCAGTCAGAAGTCAGTATCTTAAATTGTGCATGCTTAATATAGGGAAAAGGGTTGTCACGAAAACCTAAAAACACCACTTTTTTTTCTAAACCTAATTCTGTGACTAATCTCTCTATCTCGCTCTTGTGTTTACCTTGACCCAAGAGCAATAGCGGCATAGATTGATCAGTTTTTGCGTAGGCTTTTATCAATATATCGTGACGCTTCGCATCTTTAAAGCTACCCACATGGATTATATAGTTTTGATATTCAGGAATGAAAGCATCAGCCTGCTTTTGAATGCTGTCTTTATCAATTGGATTGTGGATTGCAGTCGTTGGCGTAATATGACCAAAGCTTTTGATAAAATCTTTTTCAGCGCCCTCACTGACACATACACACGGATGCTTAGTATATATCTCCACCATTTTTTTCTTCAACTGCTCAGCATCGCAATTTTTATTGAATTTGTAGAGCAGTGATACGGTGTTATGAATAATATAGATGATATTGGGCAGTTTACTGTTACTCAGGATACTATCCGTTCGATCAAGGTTAGACAGTATGATGTCAGGCTGACCGATATTTTGTGAAATATATTTATCGACAGAACGCGCAAAAATTTTATCACGCCTTTCACATCCAGGTATGAGCTTATAGGGTTTGAATTTGAGTACGTGGTAATGAAGATTTGGACTTAAGTCGTACTCTACCAAGGGTTTGAACCTTAAGACGTGTACCTCATAGCCTAATTGATCAAACCCTTGACCTAAAGTTAATACCACACGCTCCGCACCGCCACCTTGTAGGCAATTAATAACGAGTAACGCTATTTTTTTGTGCTGATTCATAAACTACAACCTATGGATTAAATCTTTCGTCACTTAAAAAAACCTGCAATTATTTTATCGAAACAGCTAGCGCTTAAATAACTTCGAAAACAATGACTTAGAAAACAATGATTTAGAAACGCTCGGACGAGTGACTTTATTACCACTGTAGCCTTGTTGAGATTTTTTCGGAAAATCTCCAAAAGGCTCTACTCGATAATTATCTAAATGATATCCATTGGCAAGCGCTTCATTATAATAGACATCAAAAAATTCGGACAAATCTTGTCTTGGGTGCGGTATTATCTCACCATCAAACCAATGCTCAAAGCCTTCTTTCTTCACTCTGGCTATTGCGTATTGATGACTAAACTGTGTGCCCATATCCGAATAATGTAGAATTTTAATTTCTTCTATCACTAACTCTTCACCATCTATACAGTTATAACTGTCTTGGTAAGGCTCAATCAACTGAGTATTTTTCTTAAATAGCGCCATCATTTCTTGATGACTTTTCGGATTTCTTTTGAGTTTTTCAATAGGTAAAACAGCAGTTTTTGCGGCCTCACAATCCCAAACACAAGTACATAGACGAGTCATGTCAGCATTTGTTTTGGCCGCTACTATAGACTGCCCCTCGATAGGATGCTGCCACAACTTTGATAAATCATCTAAAACTACGACATCAGCATCCATATAAATCGCACGTCCAGAGTAATTGCAATACTCCGGAATCGCCCATCTAAAACCAGAGAAAGGAGTTGACCACTTAGTGGTATCCCAGCCTTTACCATTTTCAGGATCCGAATACCAATAACTATCAGGGTCACGCGATAGCTGCATCCATACTATCTCAACAGGTACACTGGTATGTTTATGAATACTGTAATCTAGAACCATCATCTGCTCTAGATCACAGTTATTTGGATCACAGCCAACAAAGACTCTGATGGTATCGTTTGTTTTCATAACTCTATCCGTTCACTAGGGAATGCTCTAACCCTCATATTTATAAGGGTTAAAACATCGATACTAATTTTTACTAGGCCGTGTTGTGCTTATTCTTTCCAGTACTTCTCAATCCACCCTACTGGTAAGATAAAATGGCGCAAATGACGTAGTGGACTTTTTAAGTTTTTGGGCTCAGTAAGCTGTTTCAAATGTTCCTTGGCGTTATTGGCCGCATTTTTATTGTATCTGCCTTCAATAGCGTGCGTAGGATACAAATCACCAGGGAAGATAACCAAACGAGCACCTTTAGGAATCTTTGGCTCTTTAAAGTAGTTAAGCGGGAATGGCTGACGACATTTGCGTCTAAAGTGTGCCACCCATGCCTTTGGAAACAGCTTCACACCACCTGGTGCGTTACGAGTGACAAAACGCTGCTCAAAACGGTACTCATCAGCGATACCTTGTGGATCTGCTTTGAATTTTTCTTGCAGTGAGACAAGCGCCCCTATCTGAAATCTAAAGCAAGACGTCTGTCCCAAGCGCTCTAATGGATTACTTGGGTTATAAGATAAAATAACATCATCCGGCTCGCCATATTCAAAGAAAGGATCGAGACTATCTACGATAATCACATCCAAATCTACAAACAGCACTGTACCCGTCAAATCACCAAGCGTCTCACCCCACAAACGAGATTTTGGCCATTTACCGAGTGTGTTGGTTGGCATAGTGACATCTAATGGTGGTAGCGCTTGGCATTCGATTTCTGGACGTACATCGGTGGTGTCATCAGTGAAGCAGACAAAGCGGAATGGTGGTGTAATGTTACGAGACACCATGCCATACAGTTTGTTGGCATAATCAGCACCATATTTTGTGCCCCATTTAATACAGATGATTTGTTTGATATTCTTATTATCTGCTGTACTAGAATCTATTGGCATTGACTGCTCACTTTAATATTATGAATAAATATGATGGCTATATTAGCACAAAAAAAAGACTGAACAATTATGTTCAGCCTTTTTGGTCTTCAAAGTAACTGCTTTATCAGTCAATAAAGCTTAACCAATCCATATACTGCTCATTGCGGCCATGTACTACATCAAAGTATAGGGTTTGCAGTTTTTCAGTTAAGGGTCCACGGCCACCATTGCCGACCGTGCGATCATCATACTCGCGAATAGGCGTGACTTCGGCAGCCGTACCAGTCATGAATATCTCGTCCGCGAGATAAAACTCATCACGAGTGATGCGACGCTCAACGACTTTAATACCTAGATCATCAGCGAACTGAATGATAGTACGACGCGTAATACCATCGAGTGCCCCGCCCGCTAAGTCTGGGGTATGCAGCACGCCGTCTTTTACTAAGAACAAGTTTTCGCCAGCACCTTGGCAGACGTAACCTTGCGGATCCATTAAAATAGCTTCGTCGTAGCCATTACGAGTCACTTCTTGGTTTGCCATGATAGACACTGGATAGTTACTAGAGGCTTTGGCCTTGCACATGGTCACGTTGGTCATGTGATGGGTAAATGAAGAGGTTTTTACACGGATACCATTTTTGATACCTTCTTCACCCAGATAAGCGCCCCAGTGCCATGCAGCAACCATCGCGTTGATGCTGTTATCACGTGAAGACAAGCCAAGTTTTTCTGCACCGACCCAGATAAGTGGACGAATATAGGCTTCTGCTAAGTTGTTTTGTTTGACCACGTCTTTGTGCGCTTGCTCTAGGGTGGCAGCATCAAACGGCACATCCATTTGAAAGATTTTCGCTGAGCCCAGTAGACGTTCGGTATGTTCTTTTAAGCGAAAAATAGCCGTGCGATTGTCAGCTGTTTGGTAAGCACGTACGCCTTCAAACACCGCCATGCCATAATGCAAGCTATGCGTAAGCACATGAACTTTGGCATCTGGCTGTTCAATCATCGTGCCATTCATCCAAAGCTTACCATCTTGTGTTGCCATATTCATTTTATAGTCCTTATGCTAGCACTGACGTCTAACTTTTTTTAGGTAGGTTGTATTTAGGGTCTATTGAACATTCAAATGTGGAACTGGCAGTGGCTACTTTTTAGACAATACGCAGTGAAATTTTTGATGCCTAGTCATTCTAGGTTAGACAATTTCGCCATGTATTGGCAAAAAATAGCCTTGCCCTGAAAGGCTGATGCTAAAATCGTCCCAAACGTTGTTGTAAACCTAGCTAAGGTCTCGACATTATCGTCGGTTTACGCCTAGTTTGGGACGATTTTAGCATCAGCAGTCCTAATATTTGAATGTTCAACAGACCCTAACAGTATTGATCAACATCGTATGATAACACTACAGCGTCAATTTTTATTGCTTAAAACACAGCATTATTATGACGAACGACTGACAGTGTTATGATAATGTGCGACCGATTATATCATTGGCCATGCTGGCAAATGCAAGGTTTTAGTTTGTGCTTAGGTGGCTCTTGTTGATATTAAAATATTGAGTTTGAGTACATTGCCTTATTATGAGTAGACGATAAGTAAAGAAGTTACTATTATTTTTGCTCTGCTGATTCTACACCCATAAGGTGTTGCCACTGCGCTTGTACTAACGCTCGCGTCTCTTGCCATAGCGACTCATCAACGAGTAATGACTGCTCTGATAATGCTAACTGATGGGTGGCAGCGCGTATTCTCAGATAGGCATCGGTCAACTCCTGACAGACTTGCTCTTGCCAAATGCCAAGCAAAGCAACTTCTGCAAAAATACGCACATTGTCACTCCATTTGGTCAAGCTTGGATATTCATGCGAATAAGCCAGTACAGCAAACTGTGCTAAAAACTCAATATCGACAATACCGCCTGCATCCTGCTTGAGATGGAACTTGCCTGCTTGCTGTTGCCATTGACTGGTACCTAGATGCTTTTGCATTTTGATACGCATACTGGTGACTTCATTACGTACTTGATCCAATGTCCGTGGCAGCGACAACACATCTCGGCGAATATCACAAAAGCGTGCAGTGACTCGTCTGTCTCCACAAATCGCGCGAGCACGTACCAGCGCCTGATGCTCCCATGACCACGCTTTATCGATTTGATAGGTTTCAAACGCATGACAAGATACCACCATCATGCCAGCATTCCCCGAAGGTCGCAGGCGCATATCAATCTCATAAGCGCGACCATCACGGGTTTGAGTATTGAGATAATTCATTAGCTTTTGTACCAGACGAGCGGCAAATTTCATACCACTGACTGACTTCTCGCCAGTGGTCATACCCTGCTCTTTTATCTTATGTAAGAAGACCAAGTCCAAGTCTGAAGAATACGACAGCTCTAACCCGCCAAGCTTGCCATAACCGATAATCGCAAAGCCGCAGTCCGCTTCAGTGACCGGATCGCCATCTTGGCCAATGGGATAGCCATAACGGTTAACAATCTCTGCAAAAGCGCGCTCTAGCGCTGCTTCTAGTACTACTTCAGCAATATATGTCAATGAGTCCGACACTTTCATTATCGGACGTTCAGCCAATACATCGCTAGCCGCGACAGCCAATACTTGGTTCTTTTTGAACAGTCGCAAAACGCTTAGTAGCTCTTCTTCATCGTTAGGCTCGACGCGCAGTAACTGTTGGCGCAGGATATCGCGCAGCTCACGCTTATCTGGCAAATGGCGATAGCGCTGCTGCAAAAAAGTATCCAACAACACAGGATACTGCGCCAGCTCTTTTGCGATCCAAGGACTGGCGGATAGCATCGGTATCAGCTCGATCGTTGCATTAGGGTTTTCAGCAATCATAACCAAGTAGATAGAGCGGCGGCAAATGGCCTCTAGCAATGCAATCAAGCGTGGCAAAGCAGTATTGGCCAGCTGCTGCTGTTCTTGATGAGCGAGTAACGCGTGGACAATCACAGGATAAGCATCATCCAAGCGCTCTCTGGCCTCATCACTCAAGTTAGCGACCATTTTTGACTGCCAAAATTTCTGTAATAACTCACGATTGCCTTTTGTTAATACTTCGTCTAAGCGCGCAATCTGTTCTTCTAAATGTTCTGGCTCTAGGTCGGTATCTTCATTATCAGGTACTTGGCGCTCAGTGACCATACGTTCAAATGGCACATTGACATTGTCTCGATGATGATTGAGCTGGGTGAGTAATGCTTCCCAGTCGTCAAACGCTAACGTGACTGCTAGGTTGTGCTGCCAATAAGGGTCATGTGGTAGACGCTGAGTCTGCTGATCATTGATCGCCTGAATAGCATGCTCAAGCCGACGCAAAAACCGATAAGCCATTTGCAGCTGCGCGTACGTTGACTGCTCTAAATATCCAAGTTCGCACAACACTTGCATTGCTTGTAGACAAGGCTTGATCTGTAGTTGCGGATGCCGACCACCGTAAATCAGCTGAAAAGCTTGTACAATAAACTCAATGTCTCTGATACCGCCCGCGCCAAGCTTAATATTATCTAAGTCTTCACGCTGTGCAACTTGATTTTGAATCAGAGATTTCATTTCTCTGAGTGCTGAAAAAGCACTGTAGTCAACATAATAACGAAAGACAAACGGTTTAATCAGTGACTGAATCTCATCATAAAATGGCGGCTCTATCTGTCCAACCACACGTGCTTTTAGCCAAGCAAAACGCTCCCAAGCACGTCCATGCAAGGCAAAATACTTCTGTAAGGCTGAGAGATGGATGGCCAAATCACTTCCATCACCCCATGGGCGCAAGCGCATATCTACCCGAAAGACAAAACCGTCTGCCGTTTTATTATCCAGCAGTTTAATAATCCCTTGACCAAGCCGAGTCATAAAACGCTTGTTGTCTATACTACGAGTGCCCTTCGCTTTGTCACCATTGGTCTCACCGCGCGCTTGATGCACAAATATTAAGTCAATATCGCTCGATAGATTTAACTCATGAGCACCAAGCTTACCCATGGCCATGATTGCCATATCATCGATCTGCACATTGCCTAGCTCATTGACAAAGGTTGGTTCACCGTACTTAGCAACTAAGTGCTGATAGGTATACTCCTTGGCAAATGAAATACAACCATCCGCAAACTCAGATAACTCATCGGTTAATTGTTCAAGGGCAATCATGCCTAGGGCATCTTGCCAAATCCAGCGCATCATCAACAGCATCCGTAAGTTTCGGAGGCCGCTCATGACCTTGGCTTCATCAGCAAGTTGGTAATTTTCATCTAGCGTGTAATCTTGGATCAGATCATCGATTTGCTGGCGTGTTAAGGTATGATCAAGAGGATAACTGCGTAAAAACGTCTGACATGAAACGGTCCGACTTTCCCAAATCTGATAAGCAAATTCGCTCGCTGTCTGCAGGACTTGCAGTTGTTCTACGGTAGGCTGATAATCTGTACCATTGTTCACACGTGAGGGCATAGCAGGTAACATAGTGACGAAAACTCCTTACATAGAATGGTAAGACTACGTGAACCTAGCTCATAAGTTTATTGTTTTTTCTTACGAGGCAGTCACAGCATCAAATAATAATACTCAGTGTGCCTACACTTGAGATAAAACCACGTTAAATAACAGTGACTCTATTTGGTTTGCGGCGCTTTATGTTAGCATAAACATCTTTGATAGAGACGACTCACCTCTCTTTTATGATATAACGATATTAGGGCATGTCATCAATTAGCACATGGATACATTTAGTGGTCTTAAAATGGCTAAATTTAGCCAAACATCGTCAGAAACCTTGTCAATATGTTCATATTTACGGCAATTTCTTCCTTGTTTGGCTGCAATTTTCCTCATTTTAAGCCGCACAATCTAAATGATGACACGCCTTAGATGTGACAGTATGATCCGCTGTATGTCGCATTATCAGTATAAACTCTGTTCTCTGTCACGCAAATTTGCACGCAGACGCTATAATAATGTCATTCAAATTAATTTATAAAAAGCATTTATAGCAACTTGGCCGTACTTTTTAAACTCTTATTTATAATATGTGATACTGCGCCTTATGACGACCACTACCCCATTATTACTGATTACTTCTGACCCTAGTCATCCATTGGCACACTTGGCATTACGTTACGCACGCGCTTACCTAAAGAGCGCAGCGAATAGTCATGATATTGAAGACAATGACACTAATAGTACAGGCAGCAGCGATAATGCTACCACTGAACAACCACTGCTCAATGTCTTCTTTTATGGGGACTCAGCTCATATAGCCAATCGATTGCGCTGGCAGTCAGCTGAGCAAATTGATCTAACCCAAGAATGGAAAAATCTGGCTGGCCATTATCAGTTACCCTTGCCCGTCTGTGTCAGTACTGCGCTCAGTCGTGGAATTAGTGATAGCGAAAACGGTACTCGCCATCGGCTTGACGGTGACAATTTGGCAACAGGATTTAGCTTGGTTGGTCTGAGCGAGCTGGCAATGATGATGCAAAGCAACTGTCGCCTCATACAATTCTAGCAGCGCATTATTAACAGCGACTGCTTTGACGACGACTGCTTGTGACAAACAACTTTTGGAATAAATCATGAAATTATTGATTCAGCTGCGTACACCAACAGAAATGGCAAGTTATGAAGGTTGTGCCCTCGCTTTAACCTTGGCAACGTTTGGACACGACGTCCAGCTGTACTTAGATGCCCCTGTTTTTGGCTTATTGATGCAATCTGACTCGCGGCTGCATGGCATGATTCAATCACTTGAGCTTTATGACATGCCAGCCGCTTGGCTACCTGAGGATGTATTCAGTGGCTGGGTCACTGGTATGTTGCCGACTGATTTGGCATCACAGCTTACAATAGTGCCAGAGCTCATCAACTCACAAGACTTTGAGCAGATACTGGCCTTTTAAAGCGCTACAGAATTTAGACTTATAAAATAACAAAGCACGTAATCGGACACTTTTATGGCAACTTTATATCAATTACATAGCAGCATGGACAAGCTCAGACGCAGCACAGAAGAGATATCACGCACTTGGCACACAGGTGACAGTATTCTACTACTAGGCACAACTGTCGCTTTTATTGACTGGCTCAATGCTTATTTGAATGACAGTGAGATAGATGGCATTGCGGGTATTTATGCCTTAGCAGATGATATAGCTCAATTAACAGAAAATACCGTTGGCAAGCTAAATTTAGAGAGCAAATTGACCCGTATTTTAACGGATGAAGAATGGGTCGAGCTGACTCAAGACAGCCAATTTGATAAAGTGGTGACCACTGCCTTATGACTATGCCTATACCTACTACGATGGCGACAACCGATATCGCCTTAGATCAAGACGGTCATTTATGTGATCACACTATTTGGTCGCCTGCGATTGCGCAGCAGCTGGCAAATACGTTGGATATCAACTTGATTGCTGAACATCTAGAGATTCTACAACAGGTGCGCGCCTTTTTTGTCAAATTCAATCACGCACCTGCCACGCGTCCACTTATTAAATGGTTACAGAAAACCCTGCCTGAGCAGGATATAAGCAATCAAAAGTTGCAGCAACTGTTTAATACTGGATTGGTTGCCCGTCACGTCAATCGTCTCGCTGGATTGCCCAAACCGCCTAATTGTTTATAGAGTCACACTGATTGCTATTCGAATTTGGAGGTTTAAAACATGACTTCCAATCAGAATCAATAAGTATATCAACCGCTATTTAGGGTCATATACTGTCAGAGTGTCATAACCAACACTGCGACCTTCATCACCCATAAAACCCTGCTGACGCCATATCTCATATAAGCATATCGCCACACTATTGGACAGATTCAAACTGCGTGAATCTGCCAGCATGGGCAAGCGTAACCAATGATCGGCACCAATACTTTCACGAATATCATCTGCCAGCCCTGCTGTCTCAGAGCCGAAGACTAAGGCGATGTTAGGTGGCGATGTCAGCGCACTTTTTTCACCATCATCACCAGTGACCTGCCCACTAAAATTGTAATCATAAAATGGCTTGCTCAGCTTGGTGGTCAATGCTGTGATGACATGACAGTCCGATGCTATGAGCGCTTGCCTAGCAGCTGCCCAATCGTCATGTACCTGCAGGTGGGCATACTCATGGTAATCCAATCCTGCACGGCGTAGCTTCTTGTCGTCAAGCTCAAATCCTAAAGGCTTCACCAAATGTAACTGCGCCCCACTATTGGCACATAAACGAATAATATTGCCAGTATTACTGGGCATTTTGGGTGCTACCAGCACGATATGAATAGTCATTATCACTCCATCAATTGTCTGAATATCATTATTTTAATTCTCTAGCAAATTTTATATAAATAGAACTTGGTGTCAGGCTGGCTTAGTCTACTATTGTTAGTAGCTTCGCTCGTTGTCTTTATATGAAAATTATCTTGAATAGAATATATATATATCAAGCGTAATTAAAAGTTACAGTTTACTGGCAAAAATTACATTTTGATACTGGGCATATATTTTAACTTTCTTTATGATGGCTCTACTGGATTGCGAGATAATATATACACATTGTTATCGTATCCTGTAATCCTTCAGTGAGGCTTAAGCAATCTGCTTAGCGTCGCTGCTGTTACTTATAACTACCCATTTATTTTGAGGAATTATTATGAAAAAATTAATCATTGCATCTTTGACGGCTATGTTTGTATTGACTGGTTGCAACACTTTTAAAGGTCTAGGTCAAGACGTATCTGGCGCCGGTGATGCTGTAACTGGTAGTGCTCAAGAAGTTCAAAACAAAATCTAATTATTAATTCATTAGACTTGTTTTTAAAAGGCTTACCATTTATTTGGTAAGCCTTTTTTTTCCATATTTTATCTTGTTGAGCAATCATTTTGCAGCATCTTTAAAACGAGCAAAGTCCTGTTATAAGAACGCTCTTAATATTTGGTTTAGATACCTGCTGCCTAATACTGTTGGCTTTAGCTGCTGACGATCATCTACGAGCAACCCCTGCTTGACTAGCTTATCTACTTGCCCAGCGACACTGTCATAGCAAAGTCCTGTTCGATCCTCAAACAGTGCCCACGACACACCATCGTGCAGACGTAGTGCATTTAGCATAAACTCGCTCACCAATTCGTCACTAGCAATCTGTTGCCAACCAATCATTTTTGGGAAATGTTGGCTGTCATGAGATGTCTCAGTTATATCTTGATAGTCGACATAATCCTTGGGTAAACGTGACTTACTAAAACGATAAATACCTGATTTTGCTACTAACTCACTACCTTGACCTTCATGTTTTTTTACAGTCACCTTGCCATGAGCACCCGCGCCAATCGCCAAATAATCACCAAACTGCCAGTAATTGACATTGTGGCGGCATGGCTTATCGGAAGCGCCAGACCATGCCGACACTTCATAATTGTCATAGCCCAATTGCTGTAGCAATGCCTGACCGGCTTGCTCAATATCAGCGAGACTGTCCTCATCTGGCAAAATAGGCTGACTGCGATAAAACACCGTGTTAGGCTCAATCGTTAGCTGATACCAAGAGATATGCGTCGCACCAGCATTATGCGCGGTTTGAATATCGTTCAATGCTTCGACCAAATTTTGCTGCGGCAAGCCATGCATCAAGTCGACATTGACGCGTTCAAACCCAGCACTCCGTGCCGCCTTAATCGCTGATAATGCTTGCTTGGGATCGTGTATGCGCCCGAGGGTTTTGAGCTTATCCGCAGCGAAGCTTTGCACGCCAATTGACAAGCGATTGATACCGACATCCAGATACTGAGCAAATGGCGCGTGTTCAAGCGTACCCGGATTGGCCTCCATCGTAACCTCAATATCATCTGCGAATATAAAACACGCACGCAAACCAGCAAATAAACGCTGATACTGCAAAATCGGCAGTAGTGATGGCGTCCCACCACCAATAAATATCGAGCCAATTTCACGTCCTTGAGTCAACGACTGCTGCATTTGAGCATCCAATAACAAAGCATCGACGTATTCGTCATACATCGATAGCTGACTGTCTATCGGTAGCTCGTGCGAATTAAAGTCGCAATAAGGGCACTTCTTTACACACCATGGAATGTGAATGTAGAGTGCTAACGGAATATTCATCACGTTTATATCAGTCATATGAGCATCGCTATTGGTAAAATCGAAGGCATTAGTCTTATTTGGTATGTAGGATTGACTATAGCTATAAAAAGTATCGCTAGGATAACGGTTAGAGGCCTTAATGAAAAGCATCATGACAACAAAATAACTCACAAAACCACTCACAAAATCTATGTTAATACTGGTGTCTGACAGGCAATATAGCCATTACTCACAGAAATTGGTCGCTAATAAACCACCGCTATAGTAGATTCACTTTAAAAAAGAGACAGTGTGACTGGGATGAATTTTTCGTCGCCTCTGTAATAGCAGTAAGCAAGGAGAATTTATACCAGTCACACCTAACTGGCAATATATCGATTTTATTCTGAACTGACTATACCAATAAAGGAATACCAGATATGGCCTATTGGCTGATGAAATCAAACCCAAAGTTTTTTAGTATTCAGGATTTGCAACGCTTAGGCACAGAAGGTTGGGATGGTGTGCGCAACTATCGTGCCCGTAATTTTATGCGCGATGACATGCAAGTCGGTGACAAGGTATTCTTTTATCACTCTAGCGCCAAACCCTCTGGCGTTGCTGGCATTATGACCGTCAGTCAAGCGGGCTATCCCGACCCGACCCAGTTTCATCCCGAACATCGTCACTACGACCCTATCGCCACCGAAGATGAGCCACGATGGTACATGGTAGATGTCACCTTTGAACAGGCATTTATAGAGGTCTTACCCTTATTAGAGCTCAAGTTTTTGCCCGCACTTGAGGACTCATTGCTGCTTAGGAAAGGCTGTCAGCAGTTAACCGTTATTCCTCTAGAACCCAAACACTGGCAGGCTATCATCGATATGGCAGAAACGCTTGATTTGATATCCGCCAATAACAATCTTGCACTGTAACCATTGCGTATGTTTTCTATGACATCAATTAACACTTATTCATGCGTTTGCCTTTTAAATTTTGCTATATTTATCAGCCCAAATAAAAAACTATATACCCAAAAGCAATATTCTAACCTTTTATAACCGTTATATTTTAATCATCAGGACTCGTTTATGAGCGCACCCAAACTAGTATTGTCTTTATTAACCGTTAGTATGCTTGGCCTAACGCTGAGCGCTTGCGGCAGTGATAGCGATAAGATCAAAGAAGAGTATGACCGTGTAGAAGATCAGGTTAAAGATGAATACGATCGTATAGAAGACAAGGTCAAAGAAAAGTATAAAGAGGCCGAAGATAAGCTGACCGATGACGAAAAGAGTATGGCAGAGATTTTAGAATCTGTATTTTTACCAGAAGAGTCATTTGATAATTTCTTAGAAAAGCTCACTCCAGAAGGCGGACGCGGCGGTCTATATGTCGGACACTTCGTCGAGCTAAACGACGGTGATAATAATGACATCGATATCGGTGCGGTCTACTTCGACATCAGTAATCAAGGTGCGGGTAGCGTCGATGGTAGCTTTAGTTATCAGCAGCAAGCTTGCCAAGAAAATAATGCTTTGGGCATAAACTCAGCGCTCAAAATCGATAACTATATCGCTGGCAAAGTCACGGGTAGCCTCGATACCTTAGAGTTTTTGGATGTCAAGTATGTCAGTGACTTAGGATTAGAGACGCCAAACTTGCTCACCACTTTTGCAGGGAGCTTTGAGGAAAAACAAGCTGGCTCACCGTGGAAAGGCAGTTTTGAATACCTAGACGGCTTAGGCGGGCAAAAACTGTCCAGCGGTGAAGACAACTGCAAGGTGACTTATACCCTAAGCGATCGCTCTAACTTTACCACTTACGCGCTCGATTACGACCTTGGCAAGATGAACCTCGATGTAACGGGCAATGGTAGCCAAAAAACCGTTACTTGGCAGAATCCGATCGATACTCAGCATGTATTGGTCAGTCAAATTGATGTTAATAAAGCCGAGTCTGGCGCCAATGGTTACGTCCAAAACCTCGTGTTGAGCAACCTTGAGACACAGTTTACACCGTTGATTCCAAACAGCTCGACCAACTACGCCATCGTAGTGCAAGCGTTCGATGCTAATAACAACTTGATCGGCTATCAAGCAGTGGTACAAGATTTGCCAGAATCCCGATAGATTTTGGCCATATAATAGGCTTTCTTGTAGAAGCCTAGGGCATGTCTTCATTTCAAAAATGGTGATAAAAATGAGATAAATTGCCGTCAAACAAGAAAAATAGTGCAGATAATATCGGGATATTAACCAGCTATTTGACGATGTTTGGCAAGATTTAGCCATTTTTAGCCCATTCAGATGACTATCGAGTGAATTGAAGACACGCCTTAGGTTTAACCAACGTGATGGATGTTACTAAGCGCCATAAAACCTTTCTAAAACGTTGACATCCCAGTCTGGCTTCTTTACCATCTTATCTACTTATGACCTGTCAATCTATCACTTGGATTGACGGGTTATTTTTATTTAAGTGTCTTTACTTATCGAATTGCTTGTCTTATTTATTGTCAGTACAACGCCACTGTTGCTGTCTCGCTATTGAGTGGTCGATGACAGTATTTGTCTATCAACACTAACCACCGCGAATTATGAAAAGTTGCTAATTATGGCTTTGCCAATATCCTTTACCGATTTCAAAAGCTACAGTTTACGTTTGGGCGTGCTCGCCTTACCCATCTTGATTACTCAGTTTTGCCAAGCAGCACTGGGTGTCGTCGATGCTATCATGGCAGGTCAAGTTTCTGCCCTCGACTTGGCAGCGGTCGCTGTTGGCTCTGGTATTTGGCTGCCTCTGTTCTTATTAGCCACGGGTATTTTAATCGCCACCACCCCTCTCATTGGGGAAGCTATAGGACAGAATAAACACAACCAAGTACCACATATCACTCAGCAATCCTTATGGACAGCAGGTGTGATTGGGATTCTTGGGTTTATTATTGTCAATCTTGCACCCAATGTCCTTGGTGTCATGGGCGTCCCCGAAAATATCCAACCGATAGCGTCACAGTATTTACACGGGGTGTCGTTTGGTTTTCCTGCACTGGCAGTCTATGCCGTCCTACGCAGTTATTGCGAGGCGCTTGGGCGACCTGAGCCGGTGACAGTGATTAGTATCATTGGCCTGATCGCAGATATCCCACTCAACTATATCTTTATCCATGGTCTGTTTGGCATGCCAGAAATGGGCGGCGCAGGCTGCGGGGTTGCAACGGCATTAGTATTATGGATAAACGTCTTATTGCTCGTCGCTTATACCAGCTTTACTAAGCGCCAGCAATTTGCCAGCACGCGCTTCTTTTATGGTTTTGCCAGACCCAATCGTACACAGATAAAAAAACTGCTCAAGCTTGGCATCCCGATTGGCATCTCAATCTTCTTTGAGGCCAGTCTATTTAGCTTGGGCGCACTGGTCATCAGTCCATTGGGTGAGCTGGCAACTGCCTCGCATCAAGTGGCGCTGGCGGTGACATCGCAGCTGTTTATGATACCTATCTCGGTTGCCATGGCACTGACCATTATGATATCCAATCGATTTGGTGAAAAGAACCTGCTGGCACTGCGCCATGTACAAGCGACCGGACTTATCTGGACTGTCCTGATTGCCATCGTTTGTATGCTTGGAATTTGGCTATTCCGCCCACAACTGGCAGCCGCGTTCACGGACAATGTAGAAGTCAGAGCACAAGCCATGCACCTTCTCATCTTTGCCCTTGCTTACCAACTATTTGATGGCTGGCAGGTCAACATTGCCGGGATACTGCGCGGTATGCAAGACACCACGATACCGATGTGGGTGACGCTATTTTGCTATTGGTTGGTTGCCTTGCCACTTGGCATCTATTTGGTGCGTTTCACGGATGTGGGCGCGCAAGGTTTTTGGATGGCATTGATCACGGGTTTGTTTTTATCCTCTATCCTGCTCACCCTGCGTCTACGCTATCAACAAAAGCGCCTCAGGATACTTTGGGCTTAAAGTTGCTATAGTCGGTTCAATATAATTTGGATACAAGGAAGGCTAGCGAAAGTACTACAATTAAAAGCACTACAACTAGTAGACTAAGCAAGGCTGACACTGTATCCAACTTATATAGGATTGACTATATCATTCTTCTCTAATCGTAGTGTCTAGTAACCAATGCTGGCACTACTTGGCCACATAGACTATGATAAATCACTGATGATTTCTTACTCATAAGAAAAGCTTACGTCAAAATATGTAAAATTTCTCAGTTAACAACTGTACATTGATTGCTCATTGCCATGAATCTAGGTATCATTAGCAATTACTTAGACAATATTTCGTTACACTATTTCTTGAATTTAGTACAAGGCATTATAAAAACTATGGATATTGAAAAAATACGTACCCTAATCGCCCTCATGGAAGAAAGTGAACTGGTCAATTTAGAAATCAGTTCGGATGATGAGCATATTAGTCTGACAAGGCATTATGACACGCCAGTACCAACGATGATGGCTGCGCCTGCTGCTGGAGTAGCGCCTGCTGCTGCTGACACAAAACCAGCCATAAAAGCTGGTAGCGTTGAAACCTCACCAATGGTTGGCGTGTATTATTCAGCGCCTAGCCCGAATGATCCACCATTTGTGAAAGTCGGACAAAAGGTGCAGGCGGGTGATACGCTTGGCATTATCGAAGCCATGAAAATCATGAATCCTCTTGAAGCGACTCAAAGTGGTGTCGTTGACGAAATTTTGGTAGATAACTCTGAAGTCGTACAGTTTGGCCAGCCTATGATTCGCTACAAAGCGTAATAAGATTCGCCAACCTTTACTTCGTTATGATTGATATCTCGTTATTGCTCATCGCTTCTCACCATTGCATTTGATGATGGCAATCGATGACTGGCATAGCGAGTGAATCGTTAACTACCGCTTCGACAAGGATGACCCCATGATAAAAAAACTGCTCATCGCCAATAGAGGTGAAATCGCACTACGCATCGTTCGTGCGTGTAAAGCGCTAGGAATCGAAACCGTAGGCGTCTACTCAACGGCTGACGCCAATTTGATGCACCTGCGTTTTGTTGATGAGGCCATTTGTATCGGCAAGCCAAATGCCAATCAAAGCTATCTTGATATCAATACTATTTTAACCGCAGCAGAAATCTCTGGTGCTGATGCTATCCATCCCGGTTATGGTTTTTTGTCTGAAAACGCCGAGTTCGCTGAGCGTGTTGAAGAAGCAGGACTAACCTTCGTTGGCCCTAATGCCGATCATATCCGACTCATGGGCAATAAAGTCTCCGCTATTAATGCCATGAAAAAAGCAGGCGTACCTACCGTACCCGGCTCTGTTGGAGCAGTGACCTTACATAATGCGGAAGAACAAGCACGCAACATTGGTTTCCCCCTATTGATCAAGGCAGCTTCTGGTGGTGGTGGTCGTGGGATGCGCGTGGTTGAGCGCTTTGAAGAGGTCATCGGACAAGTACAAGCAGCAAAACAAGAAGCTGAGCTATGGTTTGGTGATGATACCGTCTATATGGAACGCTATCTACAAAACCCACGTCATGTCGAAGTACAAGTACTGGGCGATGGCAATGGTAATGCGATTCATCTATATGACCGTGATTGCTCATTACAACGTCGTCATCAAAAAGTCCTAGAAGAAGCCCCTGCGCCTGATATCCCTGATGATGTGCGCGAGCCTATCTTAAGGGCATGTGTCAAAGCTTGCGAGCTGGTCAAGTATCGCGGTGCCGGTACGTTTGAGTTTTTATTCGAAAACAACGAGTTTTTCTTTATTGAGATGAACACTCGGGTACAGGTAGAGCATCCCGTTACTGAGATGATTACGGGTATCGACGTCGTCGTTGAGCAGCTAAAAATTGCCGCAGGTTACGGCTTGTCTTATCGTCAAAGTGAGATTGAAATTCAAGGTCATGCGATTGAGTGCCGTATCAATGCTGAAGATCCAGCGACCTTTATGCCATGTCCTGGTACCGTCAACCAGTTGTTTGCCCCAAGCGGTGCTGGCGTTCGATTCGATTCGCATTTGTATCCTGGGTATGAGATACCGACGTATTATGATTCGTTGATAGGTAAGCTTATCTGTCATGGTCAAACTCGCCAGCAAGCCATCTCGAAGACACTACATGCGCTTGATGAATTGGTGATTGAGGGCATCAAAACCAATATTCCTTTACATCGTGACGTGATATTAGCGGATGATAGTTTTGTACAAGAAGCACAAAACATTCACTATCTAGAAAGAGAATTATTAACAGCACACAAAGCCAAATCAGCGTCTTAGTTTGCCACTTTATTTTTATATAACGATAATGAGTAAAATCATCATTTAGCGTTGATAAACAGACCTGATAAATAGACTAAAAAAACCCGCTATCTATTAAGATAGCGGGTTTTTTAATGGGCTCACATAAAATTTAATTTTCTTTATAGACAATAATATCAATAGAATGTATCAAACATTATGGCAATACTCTGTTGAAGTTCATAAAGCATTCTTTGCCATCAGGGTCAGCGCACCACTGCATTTGGTTGCCATCATGGTTCAAAAACGCTATCAGCGCTTCATCAGTTTGATCAATCTTATTACCAGAGCAGTCTACTTCATTATTGTCATATACCGTTCGAATGGCAATAACGGGTAAGCCTTCTTCGCGATGAGTGACCAGATAGCGACCGTACGTCCATTCTTCACCACTGACAGCCCACATTTCATTGTCGGCACCAAAGTTATATAACTCACGGCATTGATTGGAAGCCAACGCTGACGCCATTAAATTATTGCGGGAGTTCGGCTGAATATTGAGAACACGCTCTTCGCTTTGTGTAAGAATCCCACCGTCTGTACCAGCATTTATTTTTGACTCATCACCTTTGCTTGCTGGCGTGTCTACCAATGCCGCTTGCCTAGCCTCAGCCTCTTTAGTCATGGTCATACTACTGTCTAAGTCTATTTCCCATTGTCCAGCAATGGCAGGACTAATATGCGTCGTAATCGTCGGCTTACTAACTACTTCGCCATTCACTGGCAAGGAAGCCAGAATAGAGGCCAATGTAAATGAAGCAAATGATATCGGTTCCATAATTAACCTTTTTATTTATAATAATTGAGCAATACGTACATTAGCGTAAGTCTTAGACACCAAAAACACAAGTAACATTATGCTATTGGGTTTATGAATTTATGACACACAGAATCCAATAAGCTATTAATTATTTTATCACCCGTGTCTGTTTTAACCACTCAAACAATAACGCCATGGCTCTCACTGACGAATCGTAAAGAACCATGACGTTATGCGTGGGCAGTATCAACGCTACTAGCGCGCTATGTACTACTGTTAAGCTATTAAGCAGCCGTAGTATTTAATGCTTGAGCAAAGGCGGATAATGCTCCTTTTAACATCGCTGATACCGTGCTGCTACAGGTGCCAATACCAGAGTAAACCTCGCCATCAACATTCAATTGAATGTAAGCGGCAGCATTGGCATTGGTTTTGTTATCACGATTGTTATCATCATCGATGCCATTACCGCTATTGTGCTGCGGATTGATCGCGTGCTCAGCATAATTAATGATATGTAGCGACTTGCCAGTATGCTGCGCAAGACCATTGATAAATGAGGACAATGGACCATTACCCGTGCCATCGATAGTAATGGTATCGCCATTCATCTGTACTTGACCGTTAAAATAAACCTGTCCACCTTTGTTGTTCACACTGTAGTCTAGTAGCTCAAAGCTACCTTGACGTAAATAGGTGTCCTCAAAGGTCTGTAGGATTTCATCATTTTGTAATTCGCGCGCCACTGTTTCAGCTTGCTGCTGAACCACGCGGCTAAAGTCAATTTGCATCCAACGTGGCAAGTTAAAGCCATAATTGCGTTGCAAGATATAAGCGACCCCACCTTTGCCAGACTGGCTGTTGATACGTACCACATCTTGGTAACTGCGACCAATGTGTGCCGGATCAATAGGTAGATATGCCACATCCCAAACGTTATCGGTTTGGTCTGTATGTTGCTCATTATAATCGAGAGATTTTTTGATGGCATCTTGATGTGAGCCACTAAAGGCAGTAAAGACCAATTCACCAACATAAGGATGACGTGGATGCAGCGGCAAGTTATTGCATTCGCTGACCACTTGGACGATTTCACTCATATTGCTAAAATCAAGCTCAGGATCAATACCTTGGCTAAATAAGTTCATCGCCATGACCATAATATCCATATTACCGGTACGCTCGCCATTACCAAGCAACGTGCCTTCAATACGATCTGCACCCGCAAGCACCCCTAGCTCAGCAGCGGCAACAGCACAGCCACGGTCATTGTGCGTATGCAAACTAACGATCACATGCTCGCGCATAGCAAGATGGCGACAGAAATACTCAACTTGATCGGCAAAGACATTGGGCATAGATGCTTCAACGGTCGCCGGTAAATTAAAAATTACTTCTTGACCATTCTGCGGCTGCCAAACTTCACAAACCGCATCGCAGACTTCTACCGCATACTCAGTCTCTGTCTGGCTAAAGCTTTCAGGCGAGTATTGAAACACCCATTCTGTCTCAGGGTATTTTGCCGCATATTCTTTCAATAGCTTGGCACCTACGATAGCAATTTCTTTAATCTCAGCTTTGTCTTTGCCATAGACTTTTTCACGTTGGACACGGCTGGTTGAATTATAGACATGGACGACAGCACGTTTTGCGCCTTTTAATGATTCAAACGTACGGGCAATTAGATGCTCACGTGCCTGTACCAAGACCTGCAACGTCACATCATTAGGCACATGGTTTTCTTCGATGAGTTTGCGGGCAAAATCAAACTCAACTTGCGCCGCTGATGGGAAACCAATCTCGATTTCTTTAAACCCTACATCGACTAAAGTTTCAAAAAAGCGCATTTTTTGTTCAATAGTCATCGGATCGATCAAAGCCTGATTACCATCACGCAGATCGACACTTGCCCATATTGGTGATTTCTCAATCGTTTTGCTTGGCCATGTGCGATCCGGCAGTGAGGGCGCAAACGCAAATGGACGATATTTTTGATAGTCAAAAGCGGCACTTTTTGGTGTCTTTTTGGCAGTCGGCGTGGCTACAGTGCGTGTGGCTTGGTCAGACATAATCAATCCTTAGGTAATATGAAATTTATATTTTAGCGAATAAGGCTGCTGATTAGATCAGTATTGAGCATACGAGATAACTAAAACTTATACTCTAATAATAGCAAAGTTTATGAGAGAGAAACTCGCTTTATTACACTATAATTAGAGTTTATTTAGTGAAATAAAGCGTTTTTTTAGATATAATTAGATTATTTCACTAGCGAGTAACTATTCCATGCCTAGTAGTCATTCTGATAGTCCCATATTGACTGATATTGACGAGACTGATAGACGTTTATTGTGTTTATTACAGACTGAAGCCCGAATGAGTATCACCGAGCTTGCCGAACGTGTCAATTTATCTGCGACCCCTTGTGCCCGCCGCATCAAACGCTTAGAAGATACTGGCGTCATCACTGGCTATCATACCAAAACAGATGCGCAAAAACTTGGTTACCCGCTCGCCGTATTTATCGCAGTCAGTATGGATCGTCATACGGCTGAGCGTTTCGAGCAGTTTGAGCGCAAGGTCCAGAGTTTTGAGGAAGTTATTAGCTGTAGCATCGTCACAGGACGCACGGAAGACTATCTTATTAAAGTGAGAGTGCGCGATATGGCGCATTACGAGGAGTTTTTATTACATCGGCTCAATCGTATCGAAGGCGTGGCGCAAGTGCATACCAGTTTTGAGCTACGAGAAGTATTTAGCCGCAGCGTGGTGTAAAGGGTTTAAGCACTTGTGGGTGACTGCCGATGGAACAATATTAATAGTACCAATCCAATCATCAATCCAATAGCAGCAACAAGTAACCCTGCATTGAAATTGTCGTCCTGCCCTGCCAAGGCCACAGTCACCAATGGCCCTAAAAACTGCCCCAATGCATAAGCCAGTGTCGCCAATGCGATCAGCAAATTAGAATAGGCAGGATTGATATTTTTAAACAAAGTGAGTGTCATCGATACCATACCAACGAAAGTTAGCCCTAAGATAGCGGCATTACCATACAAGCCAAGTGCACCATCGAACCATATGGGCAAGCACATACCAAATGCTTGCAATACCGTCAAACCCATCAAGGTTTTTGTTTCCCCAATTCGCTTGGCAAGTGCCCCCCACAAAGGGTTTGATAACATGGCAAAAATACCAACAACCAGCCAAATCAATAGTCCAGCATAAGTTTGCGCTGTTAACCGCTGCGCTGCCATCACTGGCAAAAAAGTCGCAGAACTGATATAACCAAACCCAGCAAGTACATAGCTCACAGAAAGTAGCGCAAGGGCTTTATGGTGACCAGCCACGGCTTCGTATAAGGAATGCTTAAAATTTAAATAGGTTTGATGCACCGATATGTGCTGTTTAGCGCGAATGTGCTGAGATTCAGTATGCTGTGACTGTCTTGGTTTTATAGCATAGAGCAGCCACAAAAGCGGCAGACTAGTAAGGCCTGCCACTAGCCAAATCACATCAAAATGATAACCCAATATTAACAGCCACCACGTCAGTATGGCGGAGGCGCTAATGCCAACACCAATACCTGCATAATGTACTGCCGAAAGTACAGAGCGACGCTCAGGACTAAGGTTTTGAATCACAAACGATGAGCTTAATATCATCGCTACGCCACTTGCAATGCCTGCCAGTAAGCGAATGATATACCATAAATTTAACGACATAGATGGCACAACCAGCAGCATCGTTGTGACGATACTTACCATGACCCAAAGCGTCATGACCTGCCATGTCGCGCGCTGAGGTACGAACATGGCAATGAGCGCGCCGATAAAGTATCCAATATAATTGATTGAAGCCAACCAGCCTGCAATCGTCGTCGATAACGATAGCTGCACCATAATATTAGGTAAGGTGGCGGTAAAGAGAAAACGTCCATAGCCCATAACCACTGCCATGCAGTAGAGACCGATACAGGCAATGGCAGCTTCGTTGGTAATCGTAGGAAAAATACGGTTTTTAAAAGCCGTCATCATGACAGAGCCATTTTTGCGACCATTAGCACACAATCCTTTGTGTTAAAGCATTCAAAAGCAGCGATAAGTTAGTAATGAAACATACAATAAAAACTTACGATACATTTAATGCCGGTGGCATGGTTGCATCTATCTCTGTATGTCCCAGCATTTGCACACGTTGATCACTAAACATATCCATATCAGGCGCAAGCGTACGCATAAAACGGTCAAAATAGAGCATCTGCTTGGTCAATAAGGCAAAATCACGTGGAAAATGGATACCATGACGCTTACCGACTTCTACGATTTCTAGCATCATTTTATTCATCTCATCGGCTTGCTCTTTGCTGTTGAAAGGCACACCGCTGGTAAAGGCTTTGTCCTCCGCCATGATGGTTTTCATCATACGCTGCAAATCATTACCCAATGCCACCACATCAACTTTATTACCACCGTGCGTCATCTCCATATCAATCATATGGCGTGCCATTGATTGATAGTCACTGTCCTGCATGGCTTGCATCATGCCCATACAAGCCCGCCAGCTTTCGGCTTTAAGCTTACCGACAATACCAAAGTCCAAAAAGCCAATACGGCCATCAGTCAGCAGCATCAAATTGCCCGCATGCAAGTCAGCGTGGAAGCTATTGCACAGCATGAGGCTGGCAAACCATGTGTTTAACGTATCTGCCATAACTTGCGCAGGATCAGCGCAGTATTGGCGCATGAGCGACTCATCGACCATAGAGACGCCATATAAACGGCTCATAGTTAACACGCGCTTGGTGGTCAGCGCTTCATATACTTTGGGTGCGACCACGCGAGTGTTACCTGATACTGCTAAAAACTGCTGAAAATCACGGATGTTTTGTGCCTCGGCGATAAAGTCCGTCTCAGCAAGCATTCGCAAACGAATCTCATCGATAATAGGTGCAATGCTCGCAAACTTCATCGATGGCATGAGTAGCTCAACTAACTTAGTGACGCCATGCAATACGCCCAAATCCGTCTGCATGATGGTCTCAACGCCCGGCTTTTGCACCTTTAGCACCACCTCATCACCATTATGCAAACGCGCTGCATGGACTTGGGCAATAGAGGCTGACGCTAGTGGCTTTGAGTCGATATGGGCAAACTTATCATCAAGCGTCATGCCATCAATCGCCAGCTCTTCTGTGAGCACCTGTTCAATATACGCAAAAGACAATGGCGTCGTCTGATCCAAACAACTTTGGAACGCCTTGACATAGTCGCGTGGAAACAATGACGGCGTACTGGCAATAAACTGGCCAATTTTGATATAAGTCGTACCTAACTGCTCAAAGGTTTCTTTTAGCAGCATGGCATCAGGTTTTTCACCTTTTGCCACTCTCAGCGCAGATAAACCTGCCACGCTAGCCGTTTGGCGAACACGATTAACAACATTAAAAGTATGCTTTAATAAATGCGGACGATGAATTTTCATAAGAAACAACTATGGTAATAAAAGGAATATTTGGGGATAGATGATTACAAAAGCTAAATATCGAGTCATTGCTAATGACTGGTGCACACGGGACATTGTGGATCTTGACGATAGCCCATGAGCCGTTGCTGCATCTGACTACCATCCCATATTAACAGCTTATTTGTCAGTGGATTTTTGGTTAATCCTAGATACTGCAAGGCAGCATTGGCTTGCAAATTGCCCATAACAGCAGTGGTACTGGCTAGCACTCCTGAATTGGCACACGTACGTTCGTCAGCCGCTTCGTCAAGCACCACTGAGCCAAATACGCAGTGATAACAACCAGTGTTCAAATGAGGCTCAAACAGTGCGAGCTGACCTTGCATAGCAATCGCTGAAGCGGATAATAATGGAATCTGGTAGCGCACACTAATGCGATTAATAACATCGCGTGTGGCAAAATTATCCGTACAGTCTAAGAGCAAATCAGGCTTACCTGTCGCCATATCGAGCAACTGATAAGCGTTGTCTTCGCTCAATCGCGCAACCGTACCATGCGCACTAATTAAAGGATTAATGCGTGTTAACATCTGCGCCGCTGTTAGCGCCTTAGGTTTGCCAATGTCGTCAGGTAAAAACAGCGTCTGCCGTTGTAAGTTGCTTGCCTCAATCTCATCATCATCGATCAGATGAATATGACCCACCCCTGCACGTACCAAAGTCTCAGAAGCAGGACAACCTAGGCCGCCTGCGCCTATTATGACCACACGTGCTGATTTCAGTCGTAGCTGAGCATCCATATCCCAACCGTCCAATAAAACCTGCCGAGCATAACGGAGCAGCTCGTCATCTGATAGCTGTACCAGTGCTTCTATCATAGTCATTCAAAGCCTATAATCAAATAAGTTTACTAATAAAAAACCTGTCTACTGAACTTGCCCTAGTGTGACGCGATCATTATCACCGTAATCTTTTACGGTATGTACTGACTCAAAATTACTATTCAAAAATAACTGTTGAACAGCATCACCTTGATCATATCCATGCTCGATAGCCAGTAGCCCACCTGTACGTAAATACTTTGTTGCTTGCTGGACGATATGCTCGATATCAGCCAAACCCTGATTGGGCGCACTTAGCGCACTGATCGGTTCAGCTGTTAGATGGGCTAAATGCTCGTCTGCCTCGTCAATATAAGGTGGATTGGACACAATAATATTAAACTTCGGCTCATCGTAAATAGATAGCGCTTGATACCAACTGCTTTGGATAAATTCAATATGAGCAACACCATTTATAACGGCATTGTGCTTAGCAACTTTCAATGCTTCTTGCGATAAATCGACCGCGACGACTTGCCAGTTAGCTTGCTTTAATTCATGGGCAAGACTGATCGCGATACAGCCTGAACCTGTCCCCAAATCAAGTAGACGCTTAGTATTAACACTGGTCGGCTGATTTTTTATCCACTCTAGCACTTGCTCTACTAGCACTTCGGTATCAGGCCTAGGTATCAGCGTGTGCTCATTAACAGTAAAATTAAGCGACCAAAATTCCTGATGACCAGTCAAATAAGCCAAAGGTGTGCCCTGTTTCATTTTAGCCACACCAGTATCAAATTGCTCAAGCTCAGTATCAGACAACTGGTAATCTTCATCAGTCATCAACGCTATCGCAGGCTTATCTATGACATACAGCAACCAGTCAGTGAACCAAAATGACGGTAGCTGATTATCTGTATCACCATTCGTCAGTTGCTGTATGTGCTGCTTGATTTGACGAATGGTCGATACGGTCATAGATAGCTCTTAAAAAACGGTGAATGAATAAAGGTGAAAATACTGCTTGGCCTACTCTGATGCGCGCGGTGGCTCTTTAGTGTCGGTCAGGTTAGGATTGGTCTTGCTTAGCTTGTCACCTATACCATTACCGCCGCTTCCATCATTATCATCATCGCCATAAATATCATCGTTATCACCAATGACAATGTGTTTATCGACAAAGTAAATCAGTGCCAAAATTGGAATGCCAATCGCAAAGGTAAAGATAAAGAAAAACGGGTAACCCATATTATCAACGATGGCACCAGAATAACCACCCATCACTTTGGGTATCAGCGTCATCAATGAAGAAAAAATCGCATACTGAACGGCGGTAAAGCGAATGGAAGTCAATGCGGATAAGAAGGCAATAAATACGGCGCTCGCAAGGCCTGCGGCCAAGTTATCAAAAATCACTGCCAAATACATGACTGGCAAACTGCCTGGATTATACGTCAATAGCACAAAAAGTAAGTTGGTTGCACAGGCTAAAATAGCGCCAATCATCATAGCTTGCATAATTCGGAAACGCTGAGCCAATAGCCCGCCTAAGAAACCACCTGCAATCGCCATGATCACACCGACCAGTTTTACGGCATTGGCGATATCAGTCTTACTAAAGCCCATATCCTGATAAAAAACGTTTGAGATAACCCCTGCCACGATATCTGAGATACGGTATAGACCAATCAACAATAATAGTAATAGCGCTTTTTTGCCATAGCGTCGAAAGAAATCTAAAATTGGCTCAATCCAAGTTGCCATGGCCACTTCTTTTTTGACCAGACCCACTTGGACCAATACATAGCCTGCCGCCATTGCCACACCTAAGCTTACTAGCAGATGCAAGGTTTCTACAAAGAAGCTGACAAACGCCCCTTCAAACTCTGGCAGGACTTGTCCCATTACTATATAAGCAGCGATAAACGCAATCACTGAAAACACAAACAATGCTACTAATCTGACGTAGTCTTCACGAGTTTCAGCGACCAATGGCGCTTTATTAATGATTTTGGGCTGGTTAATAATGAAGTAAAGTAGCAACAACGGTGCGCACGCGACCAATGCCAAAAAGTAAAACTTAATAGCTGGCATCAGTATTAGTGGTATCAACGCCACCGTGCTATCAAACACTGTATTGATCAAAATATTGATCAGGTAGATAACACCAAACAGCAAACCCGGTACGAGCAGTAAACCAGAGTACACAAGGAATATTTTTAAATTGCTTTTTTGCTTTTGGGTTTGTACCGTCTCAGCAGTTGGCTCATAGCTGGCAAACGTCGTTAGCACCCCTAATGTCATGACTCCTGCCATGATGTAGTAAGTATTACGCCATGCCTCATAACTATAAAAAGTCTCATTCGAGCCAAAGTAATCCGCCAAATACAATGCGCCCGCCCCAGCCACGATCATACCGATACGATAGCCTGACACATAGATAGAAGACAAAATAGACTGCATAGATGGCGGTGCCAGCTCGATACGATAAGCATCAATCACGATATCTTGTGTCGCAGAAGAGAAACCAAGCAGCACGGCAGCGCCTGCCATATAGACCAGTACATCCTCACTGACAGGGTTAACTTTTGCCATCAAAATGATTGCCAACACAATGAGTAGCTGCGACACGACCATCCAACTGCGGCGACGCCCAAGCCATTTGGTCAAAAACGGCACAGGGAGCGCATCAATCAATGGCGCCCAAATAAACTTGAACGAATAACCCAATGCTGCCCAACTAAACATAGTCACAACATTTCGGTCGATGCCTGCTTCTCGAAGCCATAATGATAAGCTTGAAAAAATAAGCAATATCGGAATACCCGCTGAAAAACCCAAAAACAACATAATAATGACACGGGGATCTAGATAAGCTTTAGCAGCCTCTCCCCAGGATTTTTTGACAAGTGGCTGATTGGGTGGCACAGATTTAACAGCAGACATAATAACTCACCGAAACTTGAGACAAAAAACACAACTGCGCACAATTTTTATCAATCATTTATAACAAAAATCCGCTATTAGCTGTCGCCAAAAAGGATTGATAAAAATTGCTCAGCGTTGCACAAAACGAGCATTACCACAAAATTCAATTATGGTACTTGAGAACGCCTACCTTGACTAGATATTTCTGCATTAACTTATCACGGACAGCACTCCACTGGGACATCTATTTCACAGTCGTAACAGGGGATATGATAATCTGTAATTAAGGGTAAAAATTTCCTGATCTTTCCATACATTCTCTTTGTTTTTAAGAGTACCTAACCATTCTTTTTTTGCTATACAGACCAAGATAAAATCAGCATGGGTTGGATTCTTGATACCCAGTCATGGCGTTAACCGTGCATCGAACTATAGACAACTTCAAGACTTTGATGATTGGTTATTTAAAACTTATGATTCTTATATATTAGTTTTATAAATACATAGTACTTGGTTATGCTTTGTGTATAAGCAACGGTCAACACGATTAACTGTTTGTCCTCTTTATCAACACATCTATCAACAAAGCCTAGGAGCTATACAATGTCCAACTCGACCCCCACCACAGCTGACAAGAACGCAACACCAGATGCTGGACGTTGCCTCGTTGATCATGACAGCAATGACAACAACGATGCACCAACCAATACAACTTATGACCAAGGTGATGATAAGGGACCGACGATTCATAGTGAAAACGTCGATCATACGCATGCGCCGCAGCGACCTAGTATGGGTGGCTGCCCAGTCATGCACCAAGCTCACACGACGACTGCATCCGCCGCAACCGATTGGTGGCCTAATAGTCTGAACTTAGACATATTGCATCAGCAAGACAAAAAAACAGACCCAATGGGTGAAGACTTTGATTACGCTGAAGCTTTTAAACAATTAGATCTAGAAGCGGTCAAAACTGATTTAAAAAATCTAATGACCGAGTCACAAGAATGGTGGCCAGCAGATTGGGGTCATTATGGTGGTCTCATGATTCGTATGGCATGGCATTCAGCTGGTACCTATCGCGGTGCTGACGGACGCGGCGGCTCGAATACTGGCAATCAACGCTTTGCACCATTGAACAGCTGGCCTGATAACGTCAACCTTGATAAAGCCCGTCGTCTATTGTGGCCAATTAAGAAAAAATATGGCAATAAACTATCTTGGGCTGATTTGATGATTTTGGCAGGTAACATGGCTTATGAATCTATGGGCTTTAAAACCTTAGGTTTCGCTGGTGGCCGCGCTGATATCTGGCATCCAGAAAAAGACATCTACTGGGGCTCTGAGCGCGAATGGTTAGCAGCCACTAAGAACCGTTATGACAGCGATGAAGATCGTGCATCACTCGAAAACCCACTAGCAGCAGTACAAATGGGCTTGATCTATGTCAACCCTGAAGGGGTCGATGGCAACCCTGACCCGCTCAAAACAGCGCAAGATATGCGTACCACCTTTGCTCGTATGTCGATGAATGATGAAGAAACTGTCGCACTGACGGCTGGCGGACATACTGTTGGTAAATGTCATGGTAATGGCGATGCGACGATATTAGAAGATGAGCCAGAAGCCGCCGATGTCGCTGAACAAGGTCTAGGCTGGCGCAATCCTAAAGGCAATGGCAATGCAGGTGATACCGTCTCAAGTGGTATCGAAGGTGCATGGACGACCAATCCTACCCAATGGGATCATGGCTACTTTGAGTTACTCTTAAACCACAACTGGGCATTAACCAAAAGTCCAGCAGGCGCGTGGCAGTGGGAACCAACGGATATCAAAGAAGAAGATCGTCCGTTAGATGCTCATGATCCAAGCGTTCGTCGTAATCCAATCATGACCGATGCGGATATGGCCTTGATTAAAGATCCTGTCTATTTTGAGATTTCAGAGAAGTTCCATCAAAATCCTGAATATTTTGATGAAGTATTTGCCAAAGCATGGTTCAAGCTGACTCACCGTGATTTAGGTCCTAAAGCTCGCTACTTAGGTACAGACGTGCCAAGCGAAGACTTTGTATGGCAAGACCCTATCCCAGCTGGCAATGCTAACCTAACTGCTGATGATATTGCGACCCTAAAATCACAAATATTAGACAGCGATCTGAGCCGCCGTGAGTTAATCATTACCGCTTGGGATAGTGCGCGCACATTCCGTGCTTCGGACTATCGCGGCGGTGCAAATGGTGCACGTATCCGCTTAGCCCCGCAAAAAGACTGGACAGGCAATGAGCCTGAGCAGCTACAACGCGTGCTTGAGACGTTGACCAGCATTCAGTCTGATTTTGACAAAGATGTGAGCTTGGCTGATTTGATTGTGCTGGCTGGTAATGCTGCTATTGAGCAGGCAGCAGACGATGCAGGCGTAGACGTTACTGTACCGTTCAAAGCAGGCCGCGGTGATGCTGATGGTGACATGACCGACGCTGAATCTTTTGCAGATTTGGAGCCTTTGCACGATGGTTATCGTAATTGGGTCAAGCGAGACTATGCGGTATCGCCTGAAGAGATGCTGCTTGATCGCACTCAATTGATGGGCTTGACTGCGCCTGAAATGGTGGTATTGGTTGGTGGTATGCGAGTGCTGGATACCAATCATGGTCAAAGCCAACATGGCGTCTTTACTGACCGTGCTGGTGTGCTTACCAACGACTTCTTTGTCAACTTAACAGACATGAACCACACGTGGCACCCTGTGAAAACGGGTGATGATACTGCCGGTAACTATGAAATACGCGAACGCAGTACTGGCAAGATCAAATGGCAAGCGAGCCGTGTGGACTTAGTGTTTGGTTCAAACTCTATTTTACGCGCTTATGCTGAACTGTATGCACAAGACGATAATTTAGAGAAGTTCGTTCGTGATTTCGTTCGTACTTGGAACAAGGTCATGAATGCCGATCGTTTTGATATCGCTGACTAACCTTCTGTACTTAGTCTGACGCTATTTATTAAGGTTGACGGTACGAATTAAATCTAAACTCTACAAACAGCTATCTTGTAAAAGGTGGCTGTTTTTTTGTTGAACAATGCGCTTTTATTGCAATTTCAAAACTAGTTATAGTCACAATACCCCAAAAACGCTACGATACTGCTGATATTAATTTTTTGTAGCCTCTGTCGGCACAGGCACAGCAAGCAAGAAAAATTGATATCAGCAGTGCGTGATGTATTGATATTACTTTTCACTGACTGTAGCAATTAGGTTATAACCTCTATATTCCTAATTATTATTAATTCATAGCTATTTATTATATACAAGAATAATAGATTTGATTTACACTGGTCGCTTACGGCATATTTGTTCGTTTTTATTTCTATATACAGACAGGATTTGTATATTTATACAATAGGATTCAGTTATGGCAATCGACGTAGTGGTCAATCAGCGGCACTTGCAAATTCAACTCAAGCAGTTGGAGACGGTGTGGCATACGGTGATCAATGGCTATAACTTAAGTCAAGCGGCAACGGTACTGCACACCAGTCAATCAAGCTTATCCAAGCATATTGCAGCGCTTGAAAACCAACTAAAAACTGAGGTATTCGTGCGTCAAGGCAAGCGCTTGACCGGTCTGACGACCATGGGTACAGCGCTCATGCCGCATATCGAGTCCATCTTTGCTGAAATCCGTACGATTGAGAATCTAAGCCTCGATTTTAACAACCCCAATGTCGGTACCTTAACCATTGCTACCACCCATACGCAGGCGCGTTACGTGTTGCCGCAAGTGGTCAAAGAGTTTAAAGAACGCTTTCCTAAAGTGAATCTAATCTTGCAACAGGCGGATCCTGAGACCATCGCACAAATGGTGATACGCGGGCAAGCTGACATCGGTATTGCAACCGAGTCGTTGCTCCATAATAACTATCTGCGCTGTTATCGCTATTATGACTGGACGCATCGCGTTATCGTGCCAAGCGATCATGAGCTTGCCAGTCACGAATCTATTGATTTGCCGACCCTTGCCAGCTATCCAATTGTTACCTATCATGGTGGTTTTACCGGACGCGGTGCGATTGATAAAACCTTTACAGATGCAGGTCTTGAGCCAGATATTGTTTTAGCAGCACTCGATGCCGATGTGATTAGTACTTATGTCGGTCTTGGTTTAGGGATTGGTATTATTGCCGAGATGGCTTTTGAGCCAAGTCACTATCAGAACTTAACAGCTATTCCAGTAGATCATTTTGGCCGCTTTACCAGTTGGATGGCGGTAAGGGACGATGCTGAAATTCGCCAATACGGTCGTGCTTTTATGGAATTATGCCAAAAGCAGTTTAGCCAGTAGGCTCAGCACAGTAAATTCAGTTCCATAAGCTCAGCTAAAATGACATTTACTTAAAGAAGAAAAAGGCATCGCTATCATCAAATAGTGATGCCTTTTTTTGTTATCCTTATTTACATCTGCCTTTATATCCATAATAACTACCCCATTATATGAAGTGACTAGCGTTCAATGGTTGCTATAAACAGCCTATATAAGACTGTCAGAACGACCATGAATGCTTTTAACTTTATAAAACAGGTGATCTATGAGTAATACCATTCCCTTATCCTTTTTAGACTTAGCCCCCGTTCCTGAAGGTCATACCATTGCTGAAGGTATCGCCCAGACGGTTGAGACCGCACAGCTTGCAGAAAAAGTCGGCTTAAACCGTTATTGGATGGCAGAACATCACAACATGCCTGGCATTGCGAGTGCGGCGACCTCAGTACTACTAGCGCATATCGGCAGTCAAACCAAGCGCATACGTATCGGAGCTGGCGGCGTAATGCTTCCTAACCATGCCCCACTGGTGATTGCTGAGCAATTCGGGACGTTACAAGCGCTCTATGGCGACCGTATCGACTTAGGTTTAGGACGTGCTCCTGGTACAGATGGCGCGACTTTTCAGGCACTACGCCGTCAAATGCAAGATGCTGATCGTTTTCCACAAGATGTACAGGAATTAATGTACTTTTTAGGCAATACGACTGACAACAGTCCTGTCCAAGCATTCCCTGGCGCTAAATCAAATATTCCTATCTGGATATTAGGCTCATCGCTTTTTGGGGCGACATTGGCGGCACATTTGGGACTGCCTTACGTGTTCGCCTCCCACTTTGCACCGCAAATGCTTAGTCAGGCAATCTCTACCTACCGTGAACAGTTCAAGCCTTCAACCTATTTAGACAAGCCATATGTGATGGTAGCAGCGAACTTGCTATTGGCTGATGACGATGCGACTGCCCATTATCACTTTACCTCAGCGCAGCAGAGCTTTGTACGCTTGCGCCGTGGTGAAACGGGTCAAATGCCAAAACCAACTTACGATATGGATAGCATCTGGAGTCAAGCAGAGAAAATGATGGTGGACAATGCGCTATCGATCTCATTCATTGGCTCTGTTGAAACGGTCAAGCCCAAATTGGCTAAGTTCCTTGCCCAATATCAGCCAGATGAATTGATTGTCACTGCGAACGTTTATGATCAAGCAGCACGTTTGCGTTCACTTGAACTTACACCTGAGTTAAACTTGTTTACTTTACAATCGGCAGCCACACTTGCATAATTATTAATAACTTTTAATGAGATTATGGTTATGGAACCGTCTGCCTTTATTGGTACGTCAATATTTTTGTACATTATAGCGTTCATCGCTGTTATGGTTATTGGTGGGTATTTAACGTATCGTACCAGTCCAAAACGCAAGCAGCGCCGTGAAGATAAACGCGATAGAGATAACTAAAGCTAATGTCAAAAGCCCCCTTTTCTTATTTGAAAAGGGGGCTTTTTTATTGCTGATTAAGGTGTAGCACTTTTGCCAATTGTTCTGTGATAAACAGTATTACCAATCCACTGATGAACCGATATTTTTTTGTACAGCCTGCTTGGCAATATACAGAGCGACTGCCGCATCGAAACTGGCGGCACCTACTGATTTAAATAGGGTGATGCCTTTTTTAGACTTAGTCGTATCTTCTTTTAGCTCACCTGTTACCAGCGCTTGTAAATCACCACTAAGGTCATCCCATGTCCATGCGCAGTCAGAAGCATTATGCGCTTGAATCAAATCGCCAGCCTCGTGACGACTACCAGCCAAATCATCCACGACGACCATATTACTACCTGCTACCACATCATTGCTAATCTCTTTCATCGAGGGCTGATAAGCACCAACGGCATTGATATGTGCATCAGATTTAATTTGTTCGATGCTAAATAAGCCTTCGGTTGCGCGAGTCGCTACGTTGATAATATCGGCATCACGGATAGCTTCACCGATCTCTTTGCAAACCTGAATCTCGACGTCCCACTGCGCATAATCACGAGCAAATTTAGTCTTAAATTGCTCAGCACCTTCATTGTTTCTGTTCCATAAATACACTTTTTTAATATCAGGGCGCACTGTCATTACAGCATGCAGCTGCTCATAAGCCATACCGCCACAACCGACAACTGCCACACTTTGGCAATCAGACTTTGCCATGTATTTGGTTGCGATACCTGACAATGCCGCCGTGCGCACTTGCGTAATATAGATGCCATCCATAATCGCTAATATCTCACCCGTATCATTGTTGGAGACAGTGATGATAGCGGTGGTCGTTGGCATATTACGACTGGGATTATCAGGGCAAATGGTGACTAGCTTCACCGTGGCGTACTCTTGGTCACCATCATAAATAGTCGCTGGCATTGATAAATGCGAGCCTGAGCTGTGATTCTTATCTTCACTAAAGGTCTCAATAACCAAGCGCTCAGGTGCTTTAACCCAACTAGGATGTGCTGCTTGCTGAGTTAATAAGCTTTCAATCGCCTCAATCGCAGCCTGCATATTGAGATGTTCGGTCACTACCGCTTGATTTAATAATTGCATTGACATGGCTCCTCTTTGGATTTTTATTATTGAACTCGTCTCTTATCTTATCATGTTAAAAAGGGTGCTACATCAGCCCCAATGCACGCAACGTTGCCGCGCCAATCGCCATTCCAAACATGCCTACGACGGTGGTAAAAGCTAAGATATTCGCCGCTAACACATCATTGCCACCCATGGCTTTTGCCATCACGTAGCTGGCGGCAGCTGTGGGTGAGGCTGCCATCAAAAACAATACACCCATATGCACACCTGATAGACCAAAACCCAATCCAATAGCGATGGCGATCAATGGCGCAATGACAATACGACCGATACTGGCCTGCATGGACAATCCAGAAGGGTGCAACATTGACTTCAAATCAATACTGGCACCGGCACAAATCAACGCTAACGGCAATGCCACCGCGGCGAGTAAATCACCAGTCGTATGAATCACACCTGTAATAGGTGGTAGCGGTAATGCCTTATAAGCAAATGCCGCTACCAATGCGATGATCAATGGGTTGGTCAACAGCTTTTTGACAATCATAGTACTGCGACTAACCCACGTATCATCCATACTTTTAGACACGCGGCTGAGGGTTATAACCGCTAAGATATTAAACAATATCGTCACCACACCCATATAGACTGCGCCTATGCTTAAGCCCCGCTCCCCATAGGCATTAGCCACCGTTGCCAGTCCAATAATGGCCATATTGCTCCGAAATATACCTTGTACAAACACCCCTTGATCAGCCGGTTTGCTCACAAAATATTTGGCGTAAATCTCTGCACCAATAAACAAAATGAATGTCACCAAAATACCAGCCACTATCAGCGTGATTTGTTTGCTGTAATCGACATCACTATCGACAACGCTAAAAAAAAGCAAACACGGCAAACAGTAATTAAAGACAAAGCTCGATGCTTGGTCAATAAACGTCTGGCTCGCCTCACCACGTCTTTGCATAAAAAAACCCAACCACATCAAGGCAAGGTTGGGCAGGACAATAGTAATGGCAAAGACAATAGCATCAATCATAAATAGGCTCAATTCGATGACAAGCCCATCATAATATGGACATCAACGAGATAAATTAACAAGTAATAATGAAACTTTCTGACCCAGTATAGAGACAAAGTAGCCTGTAAAACAAGGTTGTGTCGTTTTCTTTTAATGGCAACTGTATTTTTGACAAATAAAAACCCGTGATAACGTATTATCACGGGTTTTTTTGTACTCTATATGCGTGATTTTGCTAAGTTTAAGAGCCCAAAGCCGCTTTCGCTTTTTTGTGCTTTTTAACCGTCATTGCCAACAGCTGTATGGCAGCAGGCGTAACGCCGCTCACACGTCCAGCTTGAGCCAGCGTAGCAGGACGAACTTGCGTGAGCTTTTGCACAATCTCATTTGATAATCCTGATACCACACTGTAATCAAAGTCTAGTGGCAGTGCAGTATTCTCTAGACGCTTCATTTGATCGATGTCTTCTTGCTGACGATCGATATAACCTGCGTATTTGACAGAAATCTCTATCTGCTCACCCACCTGTGTGTCGACTTTTGAGTCTGTAATAGCAGCTATATCAGCAAAGTGAATCTGCGGACGCTTAAGCAAATCAAAGGCTGTCGATTCTTTAGAGAGCACTTCACCAGTTTGCTCAGTGACTTGTTTGCCTAACGCATTGGCAGGTGTTGCCCACATGTCTTTTAGACGTGAAGTCTCTTTCGTAATCGCTTCCATTTTTTCTTGATAAGCCTGCCAGCGCACATCATCTACCAAGCCAAGCTTACGACCCGTCTCAGTTAAGCGTTGATCTGCATTGTCTTCACGTAGCAGTAGACGATATTCTGCGCGGCTCGTAAACATACGATATGGCTCAGTCGTACCATGGGTAATCAAATCATCAACAAGCACACCAAGATACGCTTCATCGCGGCGCGGTGTCCACGTCTCAAACTCACTATTATTAGTGGTGACGAGTGCCGCATTAGTACCTGCTAGTAGACCCTGCACGCCCGCTTCTTCGTAGCCAGTCGTTCCGTTGATTTGACCAGCAAAGTATAAACGATCAATAGACTTGGTCTCAAGCGTTGGCTTCAAGTTTTGCGGATCAAAATAATCATATTCAATCGCATAACCTGGGCGAGTAATATGCGCATTTTCTAACCCTTTCATACTATGAATAAAGTCTAACTGCACATCAAACGGCAAACTGGTTGAGATACCGTTTGGATATAGCTCATGCGTGGTCAGACCTTCTGGCTCAATAAAGATTTGATGGCTGTCTTTATCCGCAAAACGATGGATTTTGTCTTCGATCGATGGACAATAACGTGGACCCACACCTTCGATTTTGCCAGAAAACATCGGCGAACGATCTAAATTCTCACGGATGATATCATGAGTACGCGCGTTGGTATGCGTGATATAGCAGTTGACCTGCTCTGGATGCATAGACACATCACCCATATAGCTCATGACTGGTAGCGGTGTATCACCCGGCTGTACGGTCATCACACTAAAGTCAACGCTACGTGCATCGATACGCGCTGGTGTTCCTGTTTTTAGACGACCAACGGGTAATTTCAATTCACGCAAACGGTCAGCCAGCTTGATAGATGGTTGATCTCCTGCGCGTCCACCCTTTGAGTTTTCAAGTCCGATGTGAATAACACCGCCTAGGAAGGTGCCTGAAGTCAAAACCACTGTTTCAGTCTTAAAGATAATGCCTGTCGAGCTGACAACCGCCGTTGCGCGACCATTTTCTACCAAAATATCATCAGCACCTTGCTGAAATAAATCTAGGTTGGGCTGGTTCTCTAATGTATGGCGAATAGAAGCCTTATAAAGAATACGATCCGCTTGCGCACGTGTCGCGCGTACGGCAGCACCTTTACGGCTGTTCAATACGCGAAACTGAATACCCGCTTTATCAGTTGCTAGCGCCATGGCACCGCCCAACGCATCAATCTCACGTACCAAGTGTGATTTACCAATTCCGCCAATCGCTGGATTACAGCTCATCTGCCCCAACGTCTCAATATTATGCGTCAACAGCAAGGTCTGCGCGCCCATACGTGCGGCTGCCAAGGCAGCTTCCGTACCGGCATGACCGCCACCGATAACTACCACGTCGTAATGTTTTGGATATTGCATGCATGCCTCGCTTGAATGACGATATTTCTGGCGACAAGTTATGGATTATTGACCATAACTCGTCGCGTGATAATAAATAGGCGTCAATCGTATTTTAAGAACGGATAAGGTAAATCGCCAAAACCCTTTAGAAACAAAAGGAGCTTAATAGACAACTGGTCATTATAACAATTTTTTGATGCTTAAAAAACGTTACTGCAAAAACTATTGAAATTAAGCTTTCGCAGTACCCTTTAACCCATGAGCACTTTCTCGCAAATGCTAAATTATCATGATTACTTCAGGTCTAAGCTGTTACCAGGACTCAGCGGTACAATACGATCTGCCTGACCACTACCCAGCATATGATGGCTACCATAACCCTCTGGATTGATCTGTAAATAAGCATTCATCAAACCAATGGCATCACCATCATCACTGGCTAAAATCTGTTCTTTAATCATATCTACTGGCGGCAATGGCAAGTTTTTAAGTAGTGCCAAGCGCTGATCGTTATCCCCTTTATTGACAACCAGCTCAATAAGCTGACGGGCATCAATCGGTAGATCTGGTGTGTTTTGTGCCAGCAAAGCTAAATGGTAAGCACCTGCCGTATCTTGATCCGCAACGACACGTTGTTCGATAGCAATATAAGTGCCTTCAGTCGCACCACCCGCCACACTGAGCTGATGAATACATTTGAGTGCTGAGTTTGGCTCATTACCTGCAATTTCTGAAATGCGCGTCGATTCACTTTTTAAGTAATCACGGCGCTTTTCAATCGCAGCTTGCTCGGCGGCTTCTTGCTGCTTATTTTTTTGATCATTTTCTTGATCAGCAGCTTGTGGTTCAGTGAGTTCATTATTATTTAATTTAGTATTCATAAGGCTCTCTTATTATGTAAACTGGGTTTATCTTGAACACTATATGGGGTTAAAACCTATAAAAACAATCAATTGCATAGACAATAAAAAACCCGAGCAGCCAGTCCAATCTTTTAAGAGAGGCTACTCGGATTCGCTGTGCTTCATTATTGTGCGACTATTATTTAGACATTAATACAGTCCAATAAAAGCGCTTAAATATTAGGCAGCAGGGCTGTTTGCTTCAACCAACGGTTTAAGCTCACCTGATTGATACATCTGCAAAATGATATCTGATCCGCCCATCAGCTCGCCATCAATCCATAACTGCGGGAACGTTGGCCAATTGGCAACTTTTGGCAACGTTGCACGGATTTCTGGGTTTTCTAAAATATTTACAAAGGCAAACGGACGACCGATCTGAGTAAGAACCTCAATCGATTTAGCAGAAAAGCCACATTGTGGAAATTGCGGCGTGCCTTTCATGTATAAGATAACTTTATTGTCACGGATTTGATCACGGATCAATTGTTCAACATCGTTTGCAGCAGTATTTGGGGTTTGTTCACTCATAAAAGCTCCTATTGATAAAGCGGTTCATTAAAATGGTTATTTATATAATAAAACAATTATATGAAGATATGGGGCAATCGTCATAGTATTACAAGCAGAATCTACATATCGATTCAGCCAATCATTCTTTTGGTCAATCGCTCTCTAGCTAGGTTCGATGACGTTAGGTTAGATGACAGGAACTAATAATACCACGGCATTAGCCATGATGCCTTCTTGCCGACCGGTAAAGCCTAGTTTTTCAGTGGTGGTCGCCTTAACGCTGATATTTCCAATATCAGTATGTAAATCACTGGCGATATTGTCACGCATGGCTTGACTGTGCGGTGCAAGCTTTGGACGTTCGCACATTACTGTGATATCAGCATTGCCTAGCCGATACCCTGCTTCTTGTACTTTACCATAGACATAACGTAGCAAGACTCGTGAATCCAAGCCTGCATGCGCCGCATCGGTATCAGGAAAATGTTGACCGATATCACCAAGTGCAAGTGCACCAAGCAGCGCATCCGCGAGGGCGTGTAGCACTACATCTCCATCAGAATGCGCAAGCAAACTGTGGGTATGCTCAATGGGCACGCCCGCTAAGATGACATATTGCTGCTGCTGACCATTATTATGAAAAGCATGAACGTCGATACCTTGACCAATTTTTATCATTATTATTCCAAATTGAGCGCGATTAAAATAATTGAAAACCACTATCTGAATTTTTAAAGCTATTTTCTGACGGTAAGACCGCTTAGCTCGCCACCAGTTTTAATTAACTGGTATAATATGACGCTTATTTTATCATAATACCCAGTCTAAGAGATAAGTCCAAAAGATAAGCTGAGATTATCAAATCGCTAAGCCTGTTACCCTAGGGGTTACATTAATTTCAGTAGTCGTTCAAATTTGGATAAGGTATAAAAAGTTGAGCCGCTCTATGTCAGTCATGCCAAATACTTCAAGCATACCCGTTTCTGATTCTTTTAACGCCCAGCGTACTTTAACGCTTGCCGATATCGATAATCCTAGCAGCAAGCATGTGATTGTCGGTATGTCAGGCGGGGTCGACTCTTCCGTATCGGCCGTTTTGCTTCAGCAAGCAGGCTTTAAGGTCGAGGGTCTGTTTATGAAAAACTGGGAAGAAGATGACGGTACCGAATACTGTACAGCGATGGACGATTTGGCCGACGCGCAAGCGGTATGCGATAAAATTGGTATGAAGCTGCACACGGCCAATTTTGCCATGGAATATTGGGATCGGGTTTTTGAGCATTTTTTGGCCGAATACAAAGCTGGACGTACACCCAATCCAGATATTTTATGTAATAAAGAGATTAAGTTTAAGGCGTTCTTAGACTATGCTTTGACCCTTGGTGCCGATTACATTGCCACTGGTCACTATACGCGCCGCAGCGTCAATTATAAAAACGACAACGGTACAGAAGTTGCGCAACTATTACGTGGCTTGGATAATAACAAAGACCAAAGTTACTTCTTACATGCCGTTGGTGGCGATAAAATTGCCAAGACGTTATTTCCAGTTGGCGAGCTCGAAAAACCTGTCGTACGTCAGATTGCAGAAGAGCATGATTTGGCGACGGCCAAAAAGAAAGACTCTACAGGCATCTGCTTTATCGGTGAGCGTCGTTTTAAGGACTTTTTACAACAATACCTGCCTGCCCAAAAAGGCGATATCGTGACTGACGATGGTCATACAATTGGTACTCATGATGGACTAATGTATTATACCTTGGGTCAACGTGGCGGTATCGGTATTGGCGGTGTCAAAGATCGTCCTGAAGAACCTTGGTTTGTATTGGCAAAAGACCTAGACAAAAACCGTTTGATCGTCGGTCAAGGACACGAACATCCAATGATGCTCAGTAACGAGCTAACCGCTTATAAAATGGATTGGGTTGATGGTCTACCACCTGCGGAAGTGTTTACCACAGAGGGTTTACTCTGTATGGCAAAATCTCGCTATCGCCAGCCAGATCAAGCGTGTCGTGTATTTGCGACAAGTGCTGACGGAAGTGATGTCCGCGTGGTGTTTGACGAGCCACAACGCGCAGTCACTCCCGGTCAATCAGCAGTCTTTTATATTGATGAGGTTTGTTTAGGCGGTGGCGTGATTGCTTCAATTGATGCGCCTTGCGGATTTTAAGCATATTTTTTCTTGTATTTTAATATTTTTTAACTTCATTCACTTTCATAACCAATGAGGCATGACCATGACTCCACTTACCGCACTCTCCCCGATTGATGGCCGTTACGCATCAAAAGCTGACAGTTTACGCCCTTATTTGTCTGAATTCGGTCTAATCAAAGCTCGCGTCACCGTTGAGATTCGTTGGTTGCAGTCATTGGCTGACAACAGCGCAATTGGTGAATTAGCAGCATTTGATGACCAGACCAATGCTTTTTTGAATGCAATCGTTGATGATTTTAGTGAAGCAGATGCGCAAGCCATTAAAGACATTGAAGCCACGACCAATCATGATGTAAAAGCCGTTGAGTACTTCATCAAAGACAAATTCCGTGGTCAGGAGGCCTTGGTTGATTCGCTAGAATTCATTCATTTTGCTTGTACCAGTGAAGATATCAATAACTTATCGTATGCGTTGATGCTCAAAGACAGCCGCGAGATTGTGGTTGCTAAGATGCAACAAGTGACCGATAGCATCGTTGATTTGGCTATTACTCATGCAGACCAGCCTATGCTGTCACGTACCCATGGTCAGACCGCTAGCCCAACAACCCTTGGTAAAGAAATGGCAAACGTGGCCTATCGCCTAGCCCGTCAAATCAAACAAATCAACCAAGTAGAGCTATTGGGTAAAATCAATGGCGCGGTTGGTAACTACAATGCGCACTTCTCAGCTTATCCTGATGTTGATTGGCAAACGCATGCTGAGCAATTTATTAATGAGCGTTTAGAGCTAGCCTTTAATCCTTACACCACGCAAATTGAGCCGCATGATTACATCGCTGAGTTGTTTGATGTAGTAAGACGCTTCAATACCATTCTGATCGATTTTAACCGTGATATTTGGCAATATATCAGCTTAGGCTATTTTAAACAGCGTCTAAAAGATGGCGAAGTGGGTTCTTCTACCATGCCGCATAAAGTAAACCCGATTGATTTTGAAAACTCAGAAGGCAACTTGGGCGTTGCTAATGCGATGCTTGCTCATTTGGGTGAAAAACTACCTATCTCACGTATGCAACGTGATTTATCAGACTCAACCGTACTGCGTAATATCGGTGTTGGTCTGGCGCAAAGTATGATTGCTTATGATGCTTGCTTGAAAGGCGTTGGTAAACTTGAATTGAATGCACAGCGTTTGAATGACGACTTAAACAATGCACAAGAAGTATTGGCTGAGCCGATTCAAACCGTGATGCGTCGCTACCGTGTGGAAAACCCATATGAGAAGCTTAAAGCATTGACCCGTGGTAACGCCATGACTCGCGAAGCCATGCTAACGTTTGTTGAAAGTGATGAGTTGTCTGCCGTTAGCGATGCGGATAAAGCACGCCTACGTGACATGACACCAGCGACTTATATTGGTAATGCTACTGAGCAAGCCCTTACCATTAAAGATTGGATTGCAAAACTTTAAATCAGTAGCTGTCAGTACCATTGCGGTATTCATCGTAATGGTGCTGGCAAGTATTGAGCCTCTAGAATGGTCAAGCTACCTACTACATCAGTTGGGTACCTTGATTTTTTTAGGGTTGATGCTACTAGCCTACCGCTATTGGCATATTAGCTCACGCTCTTATGTTCTCGCTTCAATATTTCTATTCGTTCATATCATCGGTGCACGTTATCTATATTCATATGTGCCCTATGATGATTGGACACAGCTCATATTTGGTGTCAGCTTAAACGATTTGTTTGGTTGGCAGCGCAATATGTATGACAGGCTCGTACATTTTAGCTATGGGCTTTTGCTATTCAGTGCGATGGTTGAGAGCTCAAAATTTATCTTTAAGATATCATCCATCAAACTTTTGATAGCCATTGCACTCATGATTAATATGTCATCAAGCCTGCTTTACGAGCTATTAGAATGGGGAATTGCAGCGACTTTATCGCCAGAAGCGGCAGAGGCTTACAATGGTCAGCAAGGTGATAGTTGGGATGCCCACAAAGACATGGCATTAGCACTACTCGGTGGGCTAATTGCTGCGGTGATTACTCTATTTCAAATTCGTCATGATAGGGCTATGATCAACGTGATCAAGTAGCCGAAAACAATAGCCGAGTAATAAACTAATCATCTTTTTTGTCGTCATCACTGTCGCCCGGTATGATGGCTTTACCCACAGCGACGGTACCTTTAACCACACCTTTAGTGGTTTTATAAGCGATTTTAGCTGGTACGGTTACTATCTTGTGTACACAGGCTTGTAGTAAAAAAATACTAGCGATAATGACGATAAAATGTAATTTTTTCATAAACTTCCTACGATTGATGGGATGCTCTGATATTAGCCATTAACAAGTAGTAATTAACGTCAATAAGACTGGTTATCAGATAAGCGATAATCATAAACTATTAAAACCTTCCTATAAAGCACTCCTCACGATTAATCTTATACCCATTTTCAGATATGGACTTATCAATGACCTCAATTCCCCTTTGTTTGCCCGACGCCATTACTCCTGAGCAATTTTTGAGCGAGTATTGGCAGAAAAAACCATTGCTTATCAAGCAAGGTTTACCACAACTTATTGGCATGTTTGAACCTGATGACATGCTTGGTCTAGCCCTTGAAGAAGATGCCAGCGCGCGTCTGCTGACCCAAGCAGCCAGTAAAAAAGAAGGTCAAGCGCAATGGCAACTCAAAAAAAGCCCATTGGTTGAAGCTGATTTTAATAAATTACCAGATCAATGGACCGTATTGGTGCAGAATATGGAACAGTGGTCACCAGAACTTGGTCAATTGTGGCAAGCCTTTGACTTCATTCCGCAATGGCAACGTGATGACATCATGGTTTCTTATGCGCCAAAAGGTGGTTCAGTCGGCAAACATTATGACGATTACGATGTGTTTTTAGCGCAAGGATTTGGGTCTAGACGTTGGCAGCTGGGTAAATTCTGTGATAAAAATACTGAGTTCGTCGCCGATGAGCCGATTCGATTGTTTGACGATATGGGCGAGATTATATTTGATGAAATACTAGAAGCTGGTGACGTGCTTTATGTGCCGCCGAAACTATCGCATTTTGGTGTCGCACAAGATGATTGCCTGACTTTCTCTTTTGGCTGTCGTCGTCCAAACTTGATGCAAATCATCGATAGCTTGGCTGATATCGCCACCAACGATAGCGATTTATTTATCCCAATGCTGTTGCCACAAGCGCTGCAAGCATCAGGTGAATTGCAAGCGAGCAGCATTAATGCCATCAAAGATCAGCTGTTACAAATGCTACAGTCTGAGCGTGGTGAGGATATCATTCGCCAAGCAGTGTCTGAAGTCGTGAGCAAGCGCCAGTATGATGCACTGATGCCAGAAGAGACGTTAGACACCGATGAGCTGATACAAGCTCTAGCAGAAGGTGCCACGTTGCAAGCGGACTATAGCAATCGTTTACTCTATAGCCAGACTAATGATGGCGTCGTGCTATACGCAAATGGTCAACGCATTGATGGGCTTGACGAGGCAGCAGTCGCTGTATTGGTCCGTTTGGCGAATGGCGAACACCTAAATAGCCAAGATGTCGCCGATATTGATGCAGATGATTTGAGCGAATGGCTAGAGAACGGCTGGGTGTGGATCGACGCGGCTGAATAACTTTGCATGAAGTTGCACTTAATTGGCTTATCTAGACATGAGAAAACCGATACCTGATTGATTCAGATATCGGTTTTTTTATACATATTACTTTTTAAGTTAGAGTCTTTATTGTGACATCAGACATTACTTAAATCCTCGGCTAAGTACCAAGCTCAAGCAAGCTCGCATTACCACCAATAGCAGTGGTATTAATCGTTCTTACCCGCTCAGTGACAAAACGATGGAGGTAATCAGGCGTTAGCATCTCTGACATGCCTTCCATATCGGTCACAGCAATTACTTGCGTCAAAATACCATCCGTATTGGCAAGCTCTTGACTGATTGTCTGTATTTCGCTGTTATTACCTGCAACAGCAACTTGCGCGAGACGGTCAATGTATAACAGCGTGATCGTTTGCGAATCATTAGCCACACTCAATACATCATCGCTAATGCCAGTATCATAAAGCACTTTTGCTGCTTCATCACACATCTCGGCCTGACTAGGACAATGCAATATCACTTCATTGCCCGTCAATAATGCAGCGATTAGCTGTCCAAGTACTGCCATTGCACGCGCAGACTCACCGCCGATAACCATCGTCTTACCACGACCAGTGACATATAAGTCGTTGGACTCACCCGTTGCACCCGTCATACGCTGTACTTCATCCAGACTGGGCGCGGCGCTCAATAAGTGATGGAATAGACGCTTTGCCTTGTTGACATCACCAGTCAGCAGCGCCAGTTTTGGGATGGCTGCTTGTAGATACGTTGCACGATTGACTGCGCCAAGTAATCGCCAAGCTTCACAAACCTGGGCATGATTTTTTTTAAATTCAGTCGCCATGTTGCTGCTCCTTATGCGATTTCTGGTTGAGTAAGTGATTCAGTTTTAGTATTGGTAGCAGTGTTTTGCTCAGTAGCACTTGTTTGCTCAGTAGCGACTGACTCAGAGCTTAGCTGCATGAGACGGGCAACGTAATGTGGACCACCCGCTTTTGGACCCGTACCCGATAGACCACAGCCACCGAACGGCTGTACGTTTACGACCGCGCCGATTTGGTTACGGTTGACATAGGTATTACCGACAAAGGCACGACGTTCAATATGCTCAACAATATTTTCAATACGGCTGTGAATACCTAGCGTTAAGCCAAAGCCAGTAGCATTGATAGCATCGATAAGCTTGTTTAAATCACGGGCTTGATAACGTAGCACATGTAATATCGGGCCAAAGTGCTCACCACCAATCACGTCGATACTTTTGACTTCAATCGCGGTTGGTAACACAAAGGTAGACTGCTCTTGACTGACAACCGAGCTGGCACTCATCGGTGTCTGCGCCAAGATATTAGCCGTTGGCTCAGCGACCATGCGTTCGATATGCGCCTCAAGACCTTGCTTGGCATCATTATCAATGACTGGGCCGACATCGGTAGCTGCATACAGCGGGTTACCCACGACTAGTTCAGCCATATTGCCTTGCAGTAGCTCGATCAACTCATCAGCCACTTCTTCTTGTACACAGAGTATGCGACAAGCTGAACAACGCTGACCTGCCGAACCAAAGGCAGACAGTACGGCATCTCTGACCACTTGTTCAGGCAAGGCTGTTGAATCGACAATCATGGCGTTCTGACCACCTGTCTCAGCGATAAACACGGGCAACTCCCCGCTGGCTTGCGCATGATCATTTAGACTTTGATTGATACGTTGCGCTGTTTGGGTCGAACCAGTAAAGATGACACCAGATAAATTGTCAGCGGCGGTTAATGCCCCACCCACTTCACCTGCTCCAGTGACAAACTGTAGCGCCTCGACTGGCACCCCAGCTTGATACATCAGCTGCGCACCGAAATGCGCGATTAAACTGGTTTGCTCAGCAGGTTTTGCGACAACGGTATTACCGGCGGCAAGTGCTGCCACAATCTGACCGGTATAAATAGCCAATGGGAAGTTCCAAGGGCTAATGCATACAAAGGTGCCGCGCGCTTTATACACTTGACGCGACTGCTTGCCAGATAAATCAGTAAACTCATGCGCTTTTGCGTCTAAGCGTTCCGCTTCATCCGCATAAAAACGGCAGAAATCAACGGCTTCTTTGATCTCATCAATACTGTCTTGCATGGTCTTGCCAGCTTCAACTTGGCACAAGGCCATTAGTTCAGCATAGTTTTCTTCGTAGAGGTCAGCAATTTTGCGCAATATTGCCGCACGTTTTGCCGCTGGCACTGCTTGCCACGCGCTTTGTCCAGCTACTGCGGCATCAATGGCTTGACGCGCCAACTCTGCATTGGCGTATTGTACGTCGCCTGCGATAACTTCATGATTCCACGGCGCACGCACTGTATGACTATCAAGCTTTTGAGCTTTACCATCCACTGAAGAGTCATGAATTGCTTGCCCATTGATGATAGGAGACGCTGACCATGTCTTTGTTAAATGACTGTCAATCGCGGCTTTGAATAATAGCCACTGCGACTCTACAAATATATTGGGACCAAAGCTGGCACGGCGATCACCATAAATCTCTAAAGGCAACGGAATCTCTGGATTGTTTAATGTGTCATTGGCTACTAGCTTGTCATACGGGTGCACCGTCAGCTTATCAATCGGATAAGACTTATCTAATAACTGATGCACAAATGAGCTATTTGCACCATTTTCAAGTAAACGACGTACTAGATATGGTAGTAAGTCTTTGTGCGCACCAACTGGGGCATAAATACGAACAGGGATCTTGTATGTTTGTAAGATATGGTCATAAAGCGCATCACCCATGCCATGCAAACGCTGAAATTCAAAATCTCTATGCGCACTCATGGTCATCACTGATGCCAAAGTATGAGCATTATGGGTCGCAAATTGGGGCCAAATAAGTCCGCGCAGATGCTCAGACAACAAGAAGCGAGCACAGGCTAAATAAGCGGTGTCCGTACCTTCTTTACGTGTCCAAACGGGATATCCTGACAAGCCTTTTTGTTGGGCAAGTTTAATCTCAGTATCCCAATAAGCGCCCTTAACCAAGCGTAACGGGATACGATCGCCAACTTCTTTTGCCAAGCGTGCAAGCCAAGCAAAAATAGCAATGGCGCGCTTAGAGTAGCCTTGCACCACTAGACCCAGTCCATCCCAACCAGCGGTTAGCGAATCACGATAGAGCGACTCAAACAGCTTTAGAGATATCTCAAGGCGATCGGCTTCTTCGGCATCGATACTCAAATCCACATCCACTTCGCGTGCCGCTTCGATCAGCAATAAGCAACGCTGACGCAATAATCCCAACACCTGAGCTTCTTGCGTGGCTTCATAGCGTGGATGCAGTGCAGACAGCTTGATAGAAACTGACGGCTTTGGCATACCCTCTTGAACTTTGACATTGGCAGTCGCTTTAATCGCATGCAAATAGTCATTGAAGTATTTTTCAGCGTCTCTATGGGTAATCGCCGCTTCACCCAGCATATCGAACGAATAGGTATAGCCTTTATTACGATACGGCTGACTGTTTTTGTTGGCGTCTTCAATCGTCTCACCAAGGACAAACTGATGCCCCATAATACGCATGGCTTTTTGCATCGCCGCCCGAATCATTGGCTCGCCCATTCTTTTGGTCATTCGATCCAAAAACCCTGAGGCAGTCGTGCCGTTGTCGATACTGACGACACGGCCGGTCATCATCATGCCCCACGTCGAGGCATTGACCATAAAACCATTGTCATCTTTTAAATGCTTTTTCCAATCCGCCACACTCATTTTGTCACGAATCAGCGCATCAGCTGTATAGTTGTCTGGCACCCGAATCAAGGCTTCAGCCAAACTCATCAGCAAAATACCTTCTTGCGTATCAAGGCTGTATTCAAGTAATAATGAATCGACCATTTTGATCGCTTTGCCATCATTACGCACATACTCAACCAGCTGGCGCGTCTGGTCACTCGCAGCTTCACGCTCTTCGTCACTCGGTTTGGCGAGTGGCAATAAGTCAGACAACCAGCGCTGCTCATCAACACTATATAACGGTGAGATGCGTGCATACAGCTCATCTGCAGACAGGTCAATATAGTCTGGCGATAGCATATCGACAGGATTAAATAAAATCGGCTCTTTCGGGGTAAACTGCTCTACTGGGTTCATACCAACTCCATCACTATCGTCTAAAAACCATGATAAATGGTCCATGAGGAAAACTGAGCGCTCTGGTTCACTGTCTATAACCCTACCATATTTAATAGAAGTTATTGACTGTGACTCACAGCAATAATCAAAAGACCAAACGGCGCCATCGTAAAACGAGCAAATCCAGCATAAGCTGGAAACGTTTAAGTAGGTCGTTCGAGTGTTAAACGGGCTACGTTAACAATATAAAGGCAACAACGAACCGTTAAGCGGCATTAGTGCCTTCTTCTTGTTAGTAGTGAAAGGAGTTCGATTAATGGTTCAAGGCTGAATATCATTAGGACAATAATCTATCGATTATCATGCTAATAAGCCAAAATCTACCATCTTATATGACGCTAATTCACTGTAAGAAAAACCTCTACGGCGTTGATTGAGGTGATGCGCTTAACCTGGCTATGGTATCATGAAAAAAAATTTCAAACTAACGATATTTAGAATTTAAGACAATAAATATTTACTTTAAAAACAATTAGTTATAACCGTCATAACAGCAATGACGCTTTAGTTATAATTTTTTGTTTACTATTGGTCATTAATTGTTTTGTAGAGCATAGAATTTCGGTTAGTTATCGCAAGGCACTTTACTTGAAACACAAAAAAAACCCTCCTTATTAATCCATAATAAAGAGGGTCAGAATATACGTAATGCTAGTATGGTTAGCTACATGATATAGACGATCCACATCACGTTAGCGACTTATAGAAGTACCAGCTTTGCCAATAAAATGGCTGTCAAAATCCACACTGGAATCGTAATTTCAGAGAACTTGCCTGTCATCAACTTCACCGCTGTAAAGGTAATAAATCCAAGCGCAATACCATCAGCGATAGAATACGTGAGCGGTGTTAGTAATAATACCACTGCTACTGGTGCTGCTTCCGTCAAGTCTTCCCAATTAATATCTTTGAGGGTGAACAGCATCAATACCGACACATAGAATATCGCCCCTGCGGTTGCATAAGCGGGAATCATACCCGCTAATGGCGCAAAGAAAATACTGAGCAAGAATAGCACACCAACCGTCACAGCCATCAGACCAGTTCGACCACCTGACGCCACTCCTGACGCACTTTCAATATAACTGGTCGTTGACGAAGTACCCAGCATGGCACCAGCAACCGTAGCCGTTGAATCAGCCAATAGCGCTTTGTCCATATTAGGAATATTGCCGTCTTTATCAATGAGGCCTGCTTTATTGGCAATACCAACCAAGCTGCCTGCTGTATCAAACAAATCAACGAATAAGAAAGCAAAAATAACGCTAATCATGCCAATATCAAACGCGCCTGCGATATCAAGCTGCATGAGTGTTGGCGCAATCGATGGCGGTGCCGACATAATACCCGTAAACTGCGTGTTACCAGTAACCAAACTGATCAAGGTGATCAGCAAAATACCAATGGTTACCGCACCTGGGACTTTTTTATACACCAAACCGATGATAATAAAGAAACCGAGAGCAGCCATCATAGGGGCAAATGCAGTCATATCACCAAGCATGACCAAGGTCGCATCACGACCTACGATGATGCCAGAGCTTTGCAGGGCAATAAATGCCAAAAACGCACCGATACCAGCAACGATACCTTGCTTAAGGCTCGTTGGAATGGCATTAATAATCCATTCGCGAATCTTGAATAAGCTTAAAAGGATAAACAGACAACCAGATAGAAATACTGCTCCTAACGCTGTCTGCCATGCATAGCCCATACCCAGCACCACACCGTAGGTAAAAAAGGCGTTTAAGCCCATACCTGGCGCTAATGCCACCGGCAATCTGGCATAAATACCCATAATAAAGCAGCCTATTGCTGCTGCCAAACAAGTAGCAACGAACACCGCTCCTTTGTCCATACCCGCTTCTGCTAATACATTGGGGTTCACAAAGATGATGTAAGCCATCGTCAAAAAGGTAGTAATACCGGCAAGAATTTCCGTTTTGACCGTGGTGTTTTCACCGTTGATCCCAAAATAGCGTTCAATTGCATTCATAAGTGTCGCGCCCAGCTTGCTAGTGAAAGAACAAATTCATTGGTGCCTAAAATAAAGATGACGTCAACAAGCAGGTTGCGACGTCATAATCAAAAGGCAGCGGTAACAAAGAGCAACATTTTAGAGAAAATGAGATACAAATTCAATCATTACCCGTGCCTTGCTGGTTTATTATGGAAATAAGGCTGTCTTGGCGTTTAAATACTGGATAATAGTTGTATTACTGCCCAACCCTGCCTTTAAACCCACCTTATATCGACGAAAATTACATCTCTATCAATAAAATGCAGTTTTTTTCGCTTTAACCTTTTAAAAAAATGACCTTTTCTTCATTTAGCAGTACACTAGTCGGTTGATATAAGTGTGCATAATGCATTGATGCTTCATAGTATGATCGTTTTATCGATTCTGCACGCTGTGCTATACGAAAAATATTATTCGTGCATAATATGAGTGTATTTTGTTGAATACCTTCTATTATTACCAGCTTGTGTTACCAGCTATTACCAGCTTAGTTTCGATGCCCTATATTCTATAGTTGTTAGAGGTCTTATCTGGTCTACGTATGGCGCGTATACCAGTTATTGTTAATTACCCGTGAGTCCAATACATGCCTGAATCATTAAATATTATCGACCTTATCACCCAAGCCAGTCTATTGGTACAGATTGTGATGGCGCTCTTATTGCTAGCGTCTTTGCTCAGCTGGGTCATTATTTTTCGTATGAGTGCACGACTCGGTACGGCTAAGAACTTTGATCAACAGTTCGAGACTTGGTTTTGGTCGGGTGAAGATTTGGCAAAGTTGTACCAAGGCGTGCAAGGCTCCCCTGAGCGCCAAGGACTTGAGCAGATATTTTATGTGGGCTTTTCTGAATATCTCAGGATGCACAAAAAACGTCAGCCGAAAGATGACATTATCGATGGGGTTGAGCGTAAGCTTCGGGTCGGCTTAGGACGTCAACAACAGTTACTAGAATCTGGGCTCACTACCTTAGCCAGCATCGGCTCAGTTGCCCCTTATGTCGGCTTATTTGGCACCGTATGGGGCATTATGAATGCCTTTTTGGGACTATCCCAAACTGAGCAGGCAACCTTAGCCTCTGTCGCGCCAGGCATTGCTGAAGCATTAATCGCCACGGCCATGGGTTTGTTTGCGGCTATTCCTGCTGTGCTCGCGTACAACCACTTTACGGCCAAATCAAGCCGTTTGTATGATTCACGCGCACTATTCTGCGATGAGATGACCGGTATGCTCCAACGTGAGACAAGCGTCCAAAGCGTGGTAGATAGAGACAGCGCACTTAATGGCCATGCAGGTCAGGTGACAGGGCTATGAAACCAAACCCCTATCGCCGTGAAAAAAAAGCGCTGAATGCGGAGATGAACGTCGTTCCTTATATCGACGTGATGCTGGTGCTACTGGTGATATTTATGGTAACTGCGCCGATGCTGATCACCGGCGTCGACGTCGAGCTACCAAAAGAGCAAACCAATACCATGAGTCAAAGCCAGTTACCCGTGATTGTCTCTTTAACCGATAGTGGCGAGATTTTTATCAGTTATGAAGACAATGTTGACCTGCCGATTAGTGAGCCAGAGCTGATTAACACCTTGTATAATTTGCAGGCGCAAAGCAGCGATGCGGGCGCGCAGCCTTTACAGGTCATGATCAATGCCGATCAAAACAATCAATATGGCGCTATCATGACCTTGATGGCAAGCTTGCAGCAAGCAGGTATCCAAAAGGTGGGATTATTAACGGGCGCACCCTTGCCCACACCCTCATCATAATGAATCCTATTGTTAGCACCGCTTGTTATAATAAAGTAGATAATCTGATGAACCTCATCCTCCAATATCATGTCCATGAGTATCACTGCCATGAATGATGCGCCTGCTGTTTATGTGCCGACCCAACCTGAAGGCAATGGGCTGACACTGCCTACGCTCCTCAGCTTGCTTGCACATGGTCTGGTGATTGGCATACTTATTTATACCTATCAAAATACAGAAGTTGAAACGGTAGGTAGCTTAGAGACCGTCATGGTATCCCCTGAACAGCTGGCTGAGATGCAAGGGCAAATCCTTGCCAATCGAGCCGCTGCTGCCAGTGCTATGCAAGCTGATAGTGGTACGAGTGGCTCATTCAGTGATATGCCAGAGAACACGGCTGACGGTAGCGCTAGCATTCAAAACCCCAACCAACCAAACTCTCAGCGCGTGCCTGTTTTTACACGCTCTGACGATCCTGCCAGTCGCCCGATGCTAATGAGTGAAGAACAGCATCAACGCTTACTTGAGCAAAATCAAGAATATGAGCGCAATATGGCTGAATGGGCAGCACAGCTAGATGAGTCGGTAGTAGAAGAACACAGTCAAGTTGAACAAGATAAAAGACAACAGCTCATCGAAGAACAAAAACAGCTTAGGGATTACCGTAATAAACAAAACAACCCGCCTAGAATTACACGCCCTACTGCTACTGATAAAAATTTAAAAATTGATACTGGCAGCTCTGGCAGTGCCAGTAAAAACTTTAGCTTATCAGAAGATGGTGAGTCGACTGTATCTAATGGTGGTAGTGGCAGCAGCAGTAATAGCTCCTCTCGTTCTACTGGTGAATTCAAAAGTGCTATATTAAGTAAAATTCAAAGCAAACTTAATACCCCAGTCGAAACACAGGGTCTGACCACGTCATTGTCTCTCAAATTAGATGCAAGAGGCAATGTGAAGTCTGCAAAGGCTAGTGGTTCAAACGCCGTCGTAAACCAAGCAGTTGAACAAGCTGCACGCGCTGCTAGCCCATTACCCATCGATTTAGATAATCCTGCAAGTTTTGCAAATTTAACAATTAACGTTACTATTAATTAACCTTGTAAAGTCTCTAACTCTATATCGTTAATGATTTTCTACTATCTTAAGGTTCTGGTTTATGAGTTTGAACAATACTCACAGATTACGTAATATTTCGACTTGGCTACTATTGGTCTTTTTTTTTCTACCCTTTAGCTACTCTTTCGCTGGTGCATCACTAGAAAGTAATAACCTCAAAAATGGTTTTATGGATCAAAAGGCTTTGTTTGCCGCTATCACTACTAAAAAACATGGTTTAAGTAATGAGAGTAACAACCCCAGAGAATCTTATGAAAATAATGTTACAACAGCTATATTAGAAAAAATCAAACGTAAGATTACTCTACCTACTTCTACCCCAGAATCGACAACTACTTTATACTTTAAGTTGGATGAAAAAGGTAATGTGTTATCTGTTAAGGCTCAAGGTGCAAATCCTGCTGTAAATCAGGCAGTGGAAAAAGCCGCTCTATCTGCTAGTCCATTACCCATTGGCTTAAATAAACCTGAAAGCTTTAAAGACTTGATAATTAAAATTAATGTGACTAATAATAACCTCACAGAACCTACTAAAAATAATGTGATAACAGCTATTTTAGAAAAAATTAAACGTAACATCACTTTACCAGCTGCTACTCAAGGATCGGCAGTTACTTTATATCTTAGGTTGGACAAAAAAGGCAATGTGCTATCTATTAAGACTCAAGGTTCAAATGTCATTGTAAACCGAGCAGTAAAAAGAGCAGTCTTATCTGCTAGTCCGTTACCGATTGGCTTGAATAAACCTGAAAGCTTTAGAGACTTGGTAATTAAAATTAACGTTCAATAAAAAACACCTAACGCTGTACAGTTAATCTCACTATAAATAATAATTAAGCCTGTATGATGAACCAATTATTTCTATTTTAGGATATTACTTCATGAAGCTATCTACACATTCTATCCTTCGTGCCACTTCAAGCCTGTTGTTAATCACTCCCTTGTTATCAGTGCCTGCTTATGCAGCTGAATCAATGGTGCTCGATATGACTGTTATCGCGCCAAGACAACAAAACCAAGTGGCTTTTGTGCCGTTTGCAGGTGATTCTGTGCTATCGCCGATTATTCTCAATGATTTGAGCAAAACTGAATTAAAGGTGACCAGTAAAGATTTGCCACAGCAGCCGCGCAGTATTAGCGAGCTGTCAGGCACATTACCGGTTTGGCAAAGTATGGGGATTCCTTACCTAGTGGTCGGTAATACCCGCAGCAACCGCGGTAAAGTGGTCACCGATTACGAAGTGATTGATATCAAATCTGGCCGAGTGATTGAAGGCAAGCAAAGCTTAACGGCTGACAATAATAAAGAAAGCATGCGCTATGCCGGTCACGTCATCGCTGACAAAGTTTATGAGCTGATTACTGGTATTCCAGGTGATTTCTCCGGACGTATTGCTTACATCGAAGAAGTTGGTACTGGTAAAGAAAAAGTATCGCGCTTAAAAGTCATGGATGCTGATGGCGAAAACGCTAAAACCATTACTGAAGTTGCTGGTTCTATATTCTCCCCATCGTGGTCACCAGATGGTAATCGCATCGCCTATTCTGTACAGCGCGATAAATCATATCCTGTTATTTATGTACAAAACGTGAGCGGTGGCAGTGCAAGTGCTTTGACGCCATTTTCTGGTAGCAATTTAAGCCCATCATTCTCACCAGATGGCAGCAAGATACTGTTTTCTAGCAGCTTTGAAGGCAGTGCTGATATTTATGAGATAAGTGCTAGCGGCGGTAAACCTAGACGAATCACCAATTGGCCAAGCAGCGAGGTACAGCCAAGCTATGCACCCGATGGCAAATCTTTTGTATTCGTCAGTGACCGATCAGGATTTAACAAACCACAGATTTACCGTTATGAGTTTGGATCAGGAAATACGACCAAAGTATCAAATAGCGGTTATGCCACTAGCCCGCAGTTTAGTAGCGATGGCTCACAAATTGCCTTTTTAAGTGGTCGCTCAGCGGCTATCATGAATAGCGGCGGTGCTATCACTACGAATTTGGGCAATACGGGTATCGATGAAGCACCGAGCTTTTCGCCTAACGGTAAGCGTGTGGTCTATGCTTCTACCCAAGGCGGCAAAGGCATATTAACCATCAAATCACTGAACGGTGGTGAGTCATTCGGTAAGTCTGGTCAAGGCACTATTCGCTCACCAGTCTGGTCATCCAGCCCTAAATAAACCCTCTCACTCATTATCTTTCTTAATCCATAAAGCCTTGCCTATAAAAAAGCGCCTAATAAATAATTAGGCGCTTTTCTATGTTGCAGAGAATGGTTAAGTCGTTCTTGTATTAGGGCGCGTCCTCAATTTAATCGAGCATTCTCTAAATAGGCTAAAAAAGTAAACACGATTATTCGTCACTCGGATCACCCGCTGATGGATTGGGATGCCGCAGTTTTGCCACATCTTCAGCGGTAACGGTATCGGTAAAACCATTTAGGTCACTGAGCACATATTGAGTAACCGCAGCCATCTGCGCATCGTTCATCATCCCATGGAATGACGGCATACCTCGAAAGCCATTAATCAAGATATCGATGATGTAATACTTTGATTGCATCTTACTGTTATTCGCCAGTGGTGGATAATAGCCTGCGCCATCAGCACCCTCGCCTTTGTGCATATGACACGCCGCGCAAGAGTCGTGATACAGCTTTTTGCCATCTGTCGTCACAAACCCATTTGTGCCTTCAAACTTTGCGTCCCACTTAGTAATACTTGGGTCATCTTCCATATTGGGCAATGAGCTGTCGTCGACAATATTGATAGGAGGTGCATTAAGCTCCTCACGGCTCATATAAACACCGCCCCACGCACCCGTATTTCGGCTTTCTTGATAGTCATTGGTTGTTAGGGAATCCTGATCTTGCACACTGGAAACCGTTACTTCATCATCTGACTGTTGACTACAGCCCAACAGTGCTGCACTGCTTATCCCACTCAGCAGCATCACCGTCAGCAGTTTGAGTGTCATGTCTTTCATGACTTTTTTCTTCAAGATTGCCTTTTTCACGATTGCATTGTCCATGATAGCCTCTGAATTTTGTAGTTATTCATATTAACCAAGCGTTATTAAACAATCATTTTTGCTTTTTTATGTAGGCGCTTCGCGGCATCCATACCAGATAAAATAGCGCCTTCTTGCCATGCCGGAATGTGTGAGCAATGCTCGCCCGCCAGCACAATACGATTATCAATACTGCACAAGGTGTCGTAATGCTGACGACGGGTCGACTCATTCCAAATCCCATAACAGCCAAGCGTCCATGGGATACGGTGCCAGACAACTGATGTCCCTGCGCGGAATTCTTTTGGATACTGGGGATGGATATATTTACCATAAGCAAGCGCGACATTAATGCGTTCTTGCGGTGTTAAGCTATTAAACTTATAAGACGTAGGACCATAACCATACGCGCCAAGTAACACGCCCGTACCGTCTTTGAACATATTTTGTGACGGATAGGCAATTTGCGCAATGGGCATATCGGTATAAGTCAGACCACCAAATATCCACTCATCTTCTTCCCAAAAGCGACGGTTGAACTCTAGACCAACTTTATAAGAGGTTTCGTAAGGCACAGCGGCCATCGCCTGCTTCATCGGTTTTGAGACATTGATATCAATCTGCGTCAGCACCGTTAGCGGAATATTGCACACGCACCAATCTGCACGAATGGTCTTGGTGGCACCATCTGGACTGTTGCTGTCGACATAATCGACGGTGACGCCACTGTCATCTTGATGGATTTTAGTGACCTTTGCATTAAATTCAATCATATCGCGGCATTCACGAGTGAACGCATCACCGATTTTACCCATGCCGCCTACCGGCTGAAACATGGTTGGTTGGTGAGCATAAGTCATATGATTGCCATAAATATCTGCCCACATACCCGAATCCAATATCTCACTGATTGGCAAAGGTTTTGACGGTTTTGCATCGGGCATCAAGCCACCGCCGGGAAAGACACTAAAGCCACGATGTTTACTGGTTTCATTACTGGCGCGATAACGATAATCTTTATCGAGCACACCCCAACCTTTTAAACCTTCTAATAGCTTTTCTTTGTCCTCAGTATTGACCGAGCGATCAAGACCACCGACGTTGACTGACTTTGATAGCAGCTCCGCGACATGACCTTGAATATCGTTTTTCACATCACCCAAACGCTGCGGTACACCATTGAAATGATCAGTACGATGCAAATAAGCGCGATCATTGGTTTGGATAAAGGGCTGCATTTCAACGCCGAACTGTTTGCAATAATGGAAGACGGCATAGTGATGGCTTGGTAGACGCCACGGCCCACCATTAAAATAATTGCCCTCTTCAAAATCACAGGTGACTTCTTCACCACCAAGCTCGGTATATTTATCACCGCTGTTCAATGTCCAACTACGACCGCCGCCACGATTTTGATATTCGAGTACTTTGACATCGTAGCCCGCTTTGCGTAACTCATAAGCCGCGGTCAGTCCGCCAAGACCCGCACCAAGAATGACGATACTAGCGCCCGGAGGTGCACCTTTAAGATCCATGGTCTCTTTAAAACTCGACTCTGACGCAAATCCTAACGTCGTCATTGCCTGATACATCGCTGTCGCGCCTGCGGTTTTACCAATCATCGAGAGCAGTTGGCGCCGCGTTGGTGATTGAAGCATGTCTTTCATAATAATGTCCTTAAAGTAGACGTCATGTATAACGGTAGGCAATCGTCTTTGGCATTTTGCTTTTATTATCGGCTCAGTTTATCTCGAACGTTTGTCTTGCCAAGCCTTAATGCATTACCGTTTTAACCTTAATTCTCGTACTGTAATCAGCGTCTAGAACGCCTTTATAAGTTCTATGTTCGACCGTTTACCTAAATAGAGTCAAACTAAGCGCGGCGTCTAGAGCGTAAGATGGCGCGGATGATAAACACAATAATAGCAATCGCGACGATAATACCGATTATCGCCAGTAAGCCTGCGTACTTAATCAAGAAAGGCTTATCAACGCCAGTATTTGCGATGCGATCGACATCGCTGGCATTCACGTCACTGCTGGTAAGACCACCAAAGTTCACCCGTACGTAATTGGTAATACCAGCGATTTGCTCGCTATTTAACTCATCTGAAAACCCTGGCATGATGGGCGATGTATTGGTTGCCCCTTCTACCCCATGAAGGATCATATTGATCAGCGCATCAGGTCTTTCGCGGCGGATACTACTCAGGCCGACGATAGGGGCATAACGTGCATCAGGCTGACCATAACCGTCAACCCCATGACAACTACCACAGGTGGCTAAATATAATGATTCGGGGGAATTACTGCCATTACCTACTGCGGCTTTTGCCTGTTTCAAATATTCTTTTTGCGCCAGTAGATCATGAGTGATAGATTCGTTGATTGGCGTTGGTAGGCGCGACACATCTACCGCAGACACTTTATCGTCGGTCTGGACAGCAGGTACTGCCTTCAGATAAGAAGCAATGGCATTCAAGTCTTCATTTTTTAAGTAGCGGGTACTGTGCGCGACTGCTTCACCCATGGGACCACCAGCGTAAGCACGTTGATCAAGCTCACCCGTACGCAGATAAGTGACGATATCCTGCTCACTCCAGCTGCCAATACCGCTCGACTCATCAGGCGTGATATTTGGTGCATGCCAATGACCGAGCTGGGCACCAGATAAGTACATACTCTTATCAAAACCCATCGTACTATTACGCGGGGTATGACAAGTACCGCAGTGCTCCAGATTATTGACCAGATATTCACCGCGTTTTTGGGTCTCGTTCAGTCCGTCGCGCTTTTCAGTAGACGGTACGTTGAGTAAATTCCAACCCAACATTAAGCTGCGAATATTAAAAGGAAATGGCAAGTCTGTTTTTTCTTTAGGAGCTTCGTCAACCGCTGGTACTGTCTGTAAATAAGCAAACAACGCACTGATATCTTCTTCTTTCATACCACTATAAGAAGGGTATGGCATGGCAGGATAAAGCATATGATTAGGCGCACGACCTTTTTGCAGCGCATTCTTCAAATCCGCTTCGGTATAGTCGCCGATACCGTAACGTTTGGATGGTGTGATGTTGGTGGAGTAAATCTCCCCCATTGGGGTCTCGATTGGTGTCCCACCGGTATAGTCCTCACCATGACATGCCATGCAATCGGCCGCACGGGCAATGTAGGCACCGCGATTGACAAGGTCGCTATTGGCAGGGCTAATATTAGGTAAACTAGTATTAGGTAAACTGGCATTGGCTAGGCTTGTATTAACGCTGCTTGCACCTTCAGCCATCGCAGCGTTGGAGGTCATACCAATGACGAGCATCGATAACATCATAGAAAGTGGCTTCATAATATCCTCATATAGCTGGCACCTAGGGTGTTTTAAGTATTTTTAATTCGTGACAGTTATCATTCAACAGTATCTACATTCAAAAAATCCAAGTCTTCCACTATTTATCTATGCTTTCACTGTGTGTTCTTCGTACTATAGTCATTCCACTATAAAAGTATTACAGCGTTAACCTCGCTTGAAGTATCACATATACATCTACACTCGGTTGCCTTGTACTACTTTTGAATTGAATCGACTATAAATATTAAGAGTCGATAACGAATTTTTCTTTATTATTCATAAGGCAATTATCAATCTTAGTTACCGTAGAATGTCTGTCCTCATTACTAAGGTAAAACTATTTTTCTAAAATTGTTTGATTAGTAACTTAATCCTCCTATTTTTTTACAAAAATAAAAGTTCCTATAATCAGCACTGAGTTTTTAATTAATTAATATGTTTTTTTATATTATTACTGCTGATGTTTTAAAATACTGATGGAAAACAACTACTCATCATTATGAATCGCTCAATTCATTTTTTTCTAGTGACGAACCAGTTAAAAAAACTTAATGAACACGTAATTTAGCTGTTATTTTTAATTTCCACTGTACATAATACATACACAGTGCAGAATCAGTATACTGTCTATGCTTGCCTATATATTTACTATATGTATGGCATTAGCCGTTGTATAACACGGTAATTTGTTTATGATGAACGCTGTTTTAACAATGCCAACTGTGTCCTGAGATATCCCTATGAAACCCTTCATTATGACTTATATACTTTCGGCGACGATGCTATTAACCGCATGCCAATCTTTTCAATTTTTCGACAGTCCTATTCCTGTTACGGCGTTGTCAACCAAGGTCATTGATAAATAGCTTTACTCATGACAATAAAAAAAGCAGATATCAAATTGATATCTGCTTTTTTGGTTTACTTAATAAACGCTAAGGTCTAATGATATTGATATTATCAGCACGATTTATAGTCGGTTCAATATCATTTGGATACAAGGAAGGCGAGTGAAAGTACTACAAATAGTAGACTAAGCGAGCCTGATTTATATGGGATTGACTATATCATAATCGTACTTTAGCAAGTTGATGTGGCTGGTTGATGCTTTATGATAGTCTTAGCCAAATGATCACCGAACCAAATAGCTGTATCGATATCGCCTTTCCCTGGGGTTTCTTCAGGTGGACCATCAAGGGATTGCGTCATTAGTCCTAAAAAGCTAGATAGACGGTTCAAGTCATGAGCCTCATGACCTGTCGGCATTAATGGTAAGCCGATCCAATTCATACCATGCTGCATGGCATATAGAGAGATCTGCTGTAGCACAGCAAGTTTATCACCACTCAGTCCACCCGAGTTGGCAAAAGCGGCTGCCCACTTGCCTTCCCATTTTCTGTGATACCAGCGCTTTGAGGTCTCATCCATAAAAGTCTTAAATTCAGCAGTCACGCTGCCCATATAGACGGCACTACCAAAAACCAGCAAATCTGCCTGATCTAAAAAATCCCAGTCGACATCGTGAACATCGACGGCTTTTGCCTGTGCTTCTGGAAGTTGCTGGTGCGCGCCCATGACGATTGCTTCAGCCACACGCTTGGTATGACCGTAGTTGCTATGATAGATGACGGCAATCGATACACTTTGCGTGCTGTCAGTCAGTGTAGATGTCAAAGATGCTGTGGCAGATGTATTCATACAAACTCTAATAATAGCTATAAATAATTGAATAGAAATAAAACGGATTAAGGATGCTTAGTATCTACCAGCGTCCGGTAGGTTTATTCTGACTGGGTAGCAGAACGGCGTACAATCACCAGTGCCATCCGTCCTGTCGCTGGCTGCCGTAAATGCGTCTGACGTCGATAAGAGTAATAACGAGCATCGGCATAGCTACAGTCTATAGGTGACTCGTTGCACAGTATTACACCAGCAGTGCTTAACTGATCAGCAGCAAGTCTTGGTAAGTTCAGCTTAATTTTACCCGCGTTTACTTTAGCGTAATTTGATAGTTTATCAACTGACTTATGTAAGTATCGAGGATCAATATTCGACTCTTTACTCATATCAGTACGACTGTCATCAGCGATCTGATTCTTAGAAGCCATCACGTAGCGCTCATCAAATTTGTCAATACTGGCTGACGTCAATGACTGACTGTCTATACAACCTGCCAGTAGCTTATCGCGAACTTGACTGCCCACTTCGTAATTTTGTTGGCTGATACAGACACCAATCCATGCCATGATTTGCCCTGAATCAGTAAAACACTCAGTCGTTGCTTTGATGACGCCACATGCCAACCCTTGCCAACCCGCGTGAATAGCGGCAATTTTGCCACTGGCTGGCTGGTATAGAACGATAGGCACACAATCAGCAGTCATTATCGCTAGACCCACTCCTGCTTGCTGGCTCAACATAGCATCAGCCGCCACCGGTCGCATACTTAGCGCCGTGGCGTCAGTATCATGAATGCGATTGCCATGAACTTGATTGACCCAATGCAGTCTTTTAATAGGCGTATATCGCGCGCTGATTGATGGCAAGCTAGTAAACTGCTCATTCATCGCCGTTAAGAGCCGCATGCGATTGTCTAAGACCTTGTCAGCGCTATCATTGACGTACAAGCCTAAATTGAGCGTGCCATAGTTCGCTTGTCTCAGCTGGCTGGTTATATCAGCCTCGCATTCATCCTTACTGGTGAATGCGGCTGTTTGAAAAACCGCCACATCCTCTAGCTGCGCTAGTAATGTCATAGGAAGCTTATGAGTCATGGCTGATTTACCGTCTTAATGAGTCGTCTTTACGTCACTGATAGCTATTTACTGCTGTTATCTGTCTATTATAAGCGTATTTACGCGACTGCTTACACAGTACGGTTACTCTTCATCGTAGCCATCACTTAACACTGTCATTAGCTGCTGCATATCTTCAGGGATTGGCGTTGTGACTTCGACATCCTCACCTGTCGTCGGATGAACAAAACCCAACGTATAGGCATGCAGGGCTTGGCGCGGGAAGTTGCTGATCGCCTGACGCTGTGCTTCTGTCAGACCTGCCCGCAGTTGACGGCGACCACCATAGACGCGATCGCCTACAATCGGATAGGTAATATGACTTAAATGCACACGAATCTGGTGCGTACGACCCGTCTCAAGACCCACGTCTAACAGACAGTAATTACCATTGAGCGCGGTCACATTTAATAAGTGCGTGACTGCTTCACGACCTGCCGTCATGACCGTCATTTTGGTACGCTGACTACGGTGACGACCGATCGGTGCATCGATACGGCGATGACGCAATAAACTTGCCGCATCCCCTGCCACCACACACTGATAATGACGATAGACTGACTTGTCTTTTAGCTGATCCATCAATGCCATTTGTGCAGGTTTAGTCTTGCCAATAAGCAACAATCCAGAAGTGTCTTTGTCAATGCGATGCACCAGACCGGCACGCGGCAAATGATGCTGCTGTGGATAATGATATAGCAACGCATTAACCAAGGTGCCCGTCTGATTGCCAGCGCCAGGATGAACAACCATGCCAACTGGCTTATTAATCACCAAGACATCATCGTCTTCATACACCACATCGATATCGATGTCTTCTGGCTGATCTTCACTATGCTGCTGCAACGTCGTTGATAGATGTATGACATCACCTACTTTGACTCGAATTTTTGGTTTTTGCACGCTATCGTTATACAGTAAGCTACCATCGCTGATCCAGCCTTGCAACTGCGCACGCGAAAAGTCGGTAAACACCAGTGATGCCAGCTTATCGATACGTAGACCAGCTTCTTCTTCGGTGACCGTGTAGCTGGCATCGATAATGACTGGCACCGCTTGGCCTATAGTTGGCGCTTCATAATCAGCGTCATCGTCGTCACTGTCATCAATCCCTTCATCAGCCTCATCGGCTTCATAGTCCTCAATCATCTCTTCATCGAGCATATCACTATTTTTTGAGGCAGCATCTTTTGAGACAGCACTTTCTGAAACAATACTTTCTGACGCTTGTGACATAGCATCGCCTGAGAGGGCTTCATTGGACACAGTTTTTGCGTTGATGCGGTCTTCAGTTTCTAGCTGCTTAGCATCAGATGATTCATTACTTTTTAAAACGTTATTTGGCATGGAAGGCTCTTGCGCTGATAAATGTGGCGCTGATAAATCAGTATCTAGCGATTGATTCGGTGATAAATGGGTGGTCATAGTATTATTATTCATAACAGATTTATATTTATATATAGCAAAGTCCCTGACAGGTTTTTGTAAGGCACTTTATAAGAGAATATAATAGGAAAACATAATGAGAAAATATAGTGCTGTATAAGAAAAACAGTGCCGTGCCTTGATGATTAAAACCTATCATGGTCAAAAAAGCAGAGGCAATACTGCCATAGTGTAGCATGCCAAGCGCTCAAGCCCTATAGAAGCTGACTGTTATCTGTCACTTTATGCATATCATTTGATACCTAAATCATTGACGATTAACTCTCTAAAATATGACATTGCTGTAATTTACTGTATATTTGTCGATGTCAGTGACATTCGATATCGCTCGTTGCGGCGGCTCATGCTAAACTGCAAAGCTGAAACGTGATAGATGAAACATAATAGACAAAGACGTTCAGGATTATATCCGCGGGTCAAACTGTCATACACTAAGATAAATATTGCAGGCTTGCTAAAATTCAAAGCAGCTTAGATAAATGAACTGCAAAATAGATGACGAAAAAATAGACGAAACGGTGGTTATTCTATAAAGTAAGCGTTATTTTACTGTATGCTATGGCACGGTATTTTTAAAAACGTCCCTCTTAATAGGTCATAGCAAAAACTGCCTTTGATAAAAATCATGTCAATTACGAGTCGTCTTAACCACTAGCACGCTCAATAATAGACAGTTAACTGGTGCGATAAGCATCGTTTTTATTATTAACCTTATATATAGTATGATAGCGTCGCTGCTATTATGCGCCTTGTGTCGGAGAAGAAGTATGCACGCTGTTGGCAATACGTTTATCAAACTGTCCTCAATCACCCTGCTTGCAATAAGTGTCAACTTGGTGGGTTGTCAAACTTTCAAGAACCTGACCAACAAAGACGTCGATGCAGTCGAAACTGCGGAAAAGTCAGAGCAAGGCTACTATAACGATGCCATCGCTCAGATTGATAAATCTCGTTATATTCAAGCGATTGAAGACTTGACCAATCTGCGTACCTTTTATCCTACCGGACAATATGCTGAGCAAGCCCTGCTCGATATGATGTATGCCCAGTATGAAAGCGGTAAGTTCGAATTGGCAGCGGCTAGTGCCGATCAGTTTATCGGTCTCTACCCTTCTAACCCTCAAGTCAGTTACGCCTATTACGTGCGCGGTGTCGCCAATATGCAAGGCTCGTCTGAAGGCCTTAAACTGTTCAAACTGAACCAAGCTGAACGTGATACTGCCTATCTGCGTATCGCTTTTGCCAACTTCCAAGAGCTCATTAATAAATACCCAAATAGTCCTTATACGCCAGATGCTGCGCAGCGTATGACCTTTATTTACAACCAGTTTGCCGAAAGTGAGCTGAGTGCCGCCAGTTGGTATATTGAGCGTGAGGCTTATGTCGCTGCTGTCAACCGTGCCAAATGGGTGTTTCAATACTATCCACTGAGTGAATCTGTACCCGAAGCCATCGCCATTTTGGCCTATAGCCATGAAAAACTGGGGCTAACGGACTTGGCAAAAGAATACAAAACCCTATTACAGATCAACTATCCAAATTGGCTGACCAGTGATGGACGCGTTAAGCTCAACACCAAACGTGACCGCACTTGGTTTAACAAGCTAACCTTTGGCAAGCTTGGCCGTTCAGGTATTAAAGACAGCTCGGTCTCTGAAGGTAATTATACTGGCGCGACCAAAACTCAAGTTATTCGTAATGCCAGTCAATTAAGATTGCCTAGCGAAAACACGACGTCTGCCAACGCACCGATAGCCAATACTTCTCCTACACGTGGTAATGGCATCAATGTAGGATTGGGTCTGCCTGAGGCGTCCACTGAGCGCGTCACTAGCCAATCGAGCACTGGCTCTACCGCCAGAGAAGCGAATGTAGATCCACAAAATATCAACCCTACACGCCGTACAACGCTATCTGACCAAGGTGTTGGTATTACGCCATCAAATCCAAATGTCGATAGTACCGATATGGATGATGAATAAATGCTTTAGAGTTAAGATGGCTTATCTAAATTAATTAAGATAGCATTTTTTCTTTTTAGCATATCAAGAAACATTATCAACTAAATAAGGCCAACGCTCATGTTGGCCTTATTTTTTCTGTTTCTGTCGCTCAGCTTTTCCCCAATATAATCGTCCTATGGTAAACTGTTTTTTGCATGAGTATTCCAAACCACATTCTCGAACAATTAAATAGCCAAGCTGACTTAATCAGTATTATTGGGCGTCACACGACGCTTAAACGTGCTGGAAGTGAGTTTAAGGGCTGCTGCCCTTTTCATGGTGAAAAATCGCCTTCTTTTTATGTCAATCCACAAAAAAACATTTACCACTGCTTTGGCTGTAGTGTCGGCGGCAATGCCATCAGTTTTTTACGTGATTATGAGAACCTCACTTTTATTGAAGCGGTCAATGAACTGTCAAAACAAACCGGTATTGAAGTCCCAAAAGAAGAACAGCAAAACGTCAGTTATCAGCGCACAAAAAAACAACCTGCTATAAAACCTACCACGCGTGCGCCGGCTGAAACCGTTAAATTTCAGCCAACTGCCGATGAGCAATTACCATCAAGCATAGCGCCTGATTATCAGCAGAAAAATTATGCAGATCAGCCTACTTATAATGACAGCAATAGCCATGACACCAGTTATGACAATAGCTATGAAGACAGCTACGACGGTTATCCATCGTTAGACGCTTACGATTCAGCGCCTTACCCGACGGATTCTTATCCCACCGATTATCAAGATACAGCTAATGATAGCGCTCCACCTGCATGGTTGACCGATACCAATACTGGTGCAGGCTTACCTAGTGATAATAGTGTCTCTGATAAAGACGGCAACCTATACGATCTGTTAGAGCAAATTCAGCAGTTTTATCAGCACAGTCTGACGACACACCCCCATGCCAAACATTACTTTTTATCGCGTGGTATCACGGAAGACATCTTTGAGACTTTCGGTCTAGGCTATGCGCCATTTGGTTGGCAGCATCTTGAGCATCAGTTTCCGCAGGACATTGAAGGACTCAAAGCTCTAGGTCTGGTTCGCCAATCAGAATCCGGACGCGATTATGATCTACTACGTGATCGGGTGATTTTTCCGATTCGAGACAATCAAGGCCGCACCATTGGCTTTGGCGGTCGCGCATTAGATGATGAAGTAAAGCCTAAATATATTAACTCCTCCGACTCGCCCGTTTTTCATAAGCAGCACGTACTGTATGGCTATTATGAATCTCGCCAGCAGCGCGCAGACAGCTGGTTAGTGGTCGAAGGTTATATGGATGTGATTGCCCTTTACCAAGCCGGTATCTATGGCGCAATTGCTTCTATGGGTACAGCGATTAATGAGAGCCAAATATCACGGCTATTGACCCTCAACCCAACCCTCACACTGAGTTTTGATGGTGATAGTGCTGGACAAAAAGCCGCTTGGCGCACGCTAGAAGTTGCTCTGCCTGTACTGGCTGATGATAAAGAGCTGCGGTTTTTGACCTTACCGAATAATCATGACCCTGACACCTTTATCAAGAGTCAGGGCGGTGACGCCATGCGGGAGCAAATCACCAATGCCATGCCGCTGTCACAGTATATTTTTGCCTACTTAAGCGAACGCTACGATTTGACCTTGGTAGAAGGCAAAGCCAAGCTGATGTCACAGGTACGCTCATTAACCATGGCGCTTCCCAAAGGCAGTAGCTTTCGTTACCTGCTGAATAATGACATTTATCAAAAGCTTGGTGGCAAACGCAGTCAAAACATCGAAGCGAAAGACGCCCTGCTAGATTTTGATGGTGACATGACCATCAGCCAGCAGTTGCAGCTGTGCTTTTTATTCCAACCGCGCGCCTTACTCGAAGACCCTATTGAATCGATTTGGCAACAAGCAGGTATCAGTGACTTACAGCTGCCTGCGCATATCAAACAGAAAGCTGCGAGCGATACCCTTCGTCCACTTGCTTGGGAAGACCTGCAAGATACCGACCTGTTGGATATTGTCAGTACGATCAAGCGTTGCCTAAAATACCTACCAACAGATGCTAACGCAGCAGCGCACTTTATATTGTCTAACGTACAGCCGATGACTCAAGAGACACTCAGCCGTAGTTGGGGTGGATTTTATAAAACGTTAACGGCAAGAAATATTTTAAGCCTCGATGAATTGGTCGAAAATTTAGTCATGCAATTGCTTAAGCTACATTTGCAAAAAAAGATGCAAGAGCTGATCAAAAACCCTGACCACATTAAGCTGGCGATAGTTCGTAAGCAGTCACAGTTATTAAATGATTGGCTACGTGCACAGCAAGCCGAACAATCAGCGCAGATGGTCACGGTTCAGTCGTAATATTTGGTGTTATTTGTGTTTTATAAAATGCCAGCCCTTTAAAAGTATGATGATTGACCCCACTAATAATGATTATGGCCAGTCGCTCAGACCGTTTCTTTATCGTTAAGCAGATAGTAAAAAATGGTAGAGAGCATTTACTACCTCGTGCTTGATTACACTGGTCTGTGTTAAACTGTGTCGCTAACTATTTATGGCATGGCTTACGAAATGATGATAAGCATGCATCGTTAAGCACGAATTTTAAGTATTACTTTTAGCAATTATTATTTTTGATATATTTTTAACAGTTTTTTAGTGGTTTTTTAGCCCTGTTATTGTAGTGTTTTGAGCCTTTATTCATATCCACTCATTTTTGATATTATTGACAACCTCTACGCCATATTTTGATCAATCGATTGATAAGATCAACGCACCCAGCCAGCGATAGCGCGTCACAATATAAAAATGTCCGATGCAAGTAAGCGAGTATTTATGAACGATAAGTCAGTTTCTAAGTCCACATCTCAACTGGCCACCTTAATCCAAATGGGTAAAGAGCAAGGGTATTTAACCTATGCTGAGGTGAATGACCAACTGCCCGACTCTATTACCGAAAGCGATCAGATCGAAGATATTGTGCAAATGCTGACCGACGTTGGTATTAAAATCTTTGAATCTGCACCTGATGCCGATGACATCTTGATGAACGATGATTCGAGTGATGATGAGTCGGCAGCAGACGAAGCCGCCGCTGTATTAGCCGCAGTTGAAACCGATCCAGGTCGTACCACCGACCCTGTGCGTATGTATATGCGTGAAATGGGCACGGTCGATTTGCTAACCCGTGAGGGCGAGATTGTTATTGCCAAGCGTATCGAAGAAGGTATTCGTGACGTGCAGCATGCCATGTCTTATTGGCCTGGTACAGTACAATTCGTCCTTGATGAATATCAAAAAGTACAAGATGGTGACAAAAAGCTCTCTGATGTTATTACTGGCTTTTTGGATCCTGAAACCGAAGAAGACAAAATAGCCGCACAAGAAGCCAAAGAGGCGGCAAAAGAAGAAAGAGAACGAATCAAAGAAGAAAAAGAAAACCCACCACCAGTCAAGCCAAAAGCCAATGCTAAAGACGATCTCGATGACGACGACTCTGATGATATTGATGACACTGAGGAAGAGGAAGAAGAAACTGGCGGCATCGATCCAGAAGAAGTACGCCTACGTCTAGAAGAGATCGAAAATCTATTTATCAAAGCCAAGCAAGCCTTGCTCGATTATGGCCGTGGTAGCGTACAGGCTGACACAGCGTATGCTCTACTTGCTGAGCGCTTTATGATGCTCAAGCTAAACAACCGCTTGTCAGATCAAGTCATGGCTATTATGCATGACGTGTATGACGATGTGCGTAAACAAGAACGTCAAATCATGCGTTTGGTGATTCGCCGTGGTCGTATGCCGCGTGATGAGTTCCGCAAGACCTTCCCTAGTAACGAAACCAACGTTGATTGGCTCATTGAGCGTATCAAAGGTAAGCCTGCGTTTGCTGGCACTCTAGAAAAAGTCACCGATGACGTGATTTTATTACAGCGTAAAATTCGGGATTACGAGCAGCAGCTCGACATGAAAATCCACGACATGAAAGATGTGGCACGCCGTATGGCTGTTGGTGAAGCAAAAGCTCGCCGCGCTAAGAAAGAAATGGTCGAAGCCAACCTACGTCTGGTTATTTCTATTGCCAAAAAATATACCAACCGTGGTCTACAGTTCTTGGATCTTATCCAAGAAGGTAATATTGGTCTGATGAAAGCGGTCGATAAATTTGAATACCGTCGTGGTTATAAGTTCTCGACCTATGCCACTTGGTGGATTCGTCAGGCGATTACCCGTTCTATCGCAGATCAGGCGCGTACCATCCGTATCCCTGTGCATATGATTGAGACCATTAACAAAATCAACCGTGTCTCACGTCAGCTACTACAAGAAATGGGACGCGAGCCAACGCCTGAGGAATTAGGCGAACGCTTAGAGATGGACGAAGTCAAAGTCCGTAAAGTACTAAAAATCGCTAAAGAGCCTATCTCTATGGAGACGCCAATTGGTGACGATGAAGACTCGCATCTAGGTGATTTCATCGAAGATGGTACTATCTCAAGTCCTGTCGATGATGCGACGTCTGCTGGTCTACGTGAAGCCACCCGTGATGTGTTGGGTAACTTGACTGAACGTGAAGCGCGTGTGCTAAAAATGCGTTTTGGTATCGATATGCCAACGGATCATACGCTGGAAGAAGTAGGTAAACAGTTTGATGTGACACGTGAGCGTATTCGTCAGATCGAGGCAAAAGCACTACGTAAATTGCGTCATCCTTCACGCTCTGAGCACTTGCGCTCTTTCCTTGAAAATGACTAAATTTTTCAGAAACTCCTGAGCCTAGCTCATAGTTTTTAAATATCTAGAAAAATAAAAAAGCTGAGCATGTCTCAGCTTTTTTGTGCCTGTTAGATACTTCATGATAACAATTATCAAGCATAGCTATCAATTAACACATCAAATCACATGGTGGTCAGATTCAACGACCAAATAGGCAAATCACCGTACTAATAATGATAATCTTCCCAATCATGAGACGTTCATTAAATATAGTCAGTGAAAAGTCATATCAATACACCACGCATTACTGATATCAATTTTAGACACATCTCAATTTAAACGACACAGACCACACAAAAAAGCCCGTCTAACTCTCTGACTGAGAAGTTAAACGGGCTTTTTTTGAATGCAAATAACGTATTAAATGTCGAACGCTAGTGCTCTATCGCCTTCGCTATCTTTGATACGTGTTGGCAAACCAATCTTATTAAGTAGGTTGATAAACGGCTTAGCATCTAGCTCTTCGATATTAACCATCTTGCCAGCGTCCCATTCGCCAGTCGCGACCAGCATAGCGGCAGCAACGGGTGGCACACCTGCGGTATAAGAAATACCTTGGCTACCGACTTCATTATAAGCGTCTTCATGATCTGAGATATTATAAATAAACACCTCAGTATCGACGCCATTAATAGTGCCTTTGACTTTGTCACCGATGCAAGTCTTGCCCGTATAATTTGGCGCAAGCGAGCTTGGATCTGGTAGCACTGCTTTGACCACTTTCAACGGAATGACTTCTTGTCCTTCAGCGGTCATTACTGGCTGCTCAGAGAGTAGACCTAAACTTTGTAATACCGTAAATACATTAATATAATGCTCACCAAAGCCCATCCAAAAGCGGATGTTGGGCACATCCAAGTTAGCAGACAACGAGTGCACTTCATCATGACCACTTAAATAGCTATTTTGCACACCAACGACGGGCAGATCATCAGTACGCTTTACTTCAAACATTTTATTAGATTGCCACTTGCTGTCCTGCCAAGAATAGACCGTGCCGGTAAATTCGCGGAAATTAATCTCAGGGTCGAAATTGGTGGCGAAATACTTACCATGGCTACCAGCATTGATATCAATAATATCAATATCAGTTACCGAGCCTTTATCCATCATGTCATAGCCAAGACGCGCGTAAGCATTGACCATGCCGGGATCAAAGCCTGCACCCAAAATCGCCGTGACATTGTTGTCCACACAGCGCTGTTTACGCTGCCATTCATAGTTGTTATACCATGGCGGTGTCTCGCAAATCTTGCGTGGGTCTTCATGAATAGCGGTATCAATATAAGCAACACCTGTCTCAATACAAGCTTCTAGCACCGTCATATTGATAAATGACGAGCCGACATTGATAACGATTTGCACACCAGTATTTTGTATCAACTGTATAAGTGCTGGGCTGTCCATGGCATCAACTTGATGCGTGTGCAAAATAGCTGCTTGTTTAAAACTACCTTTGTCTTTGACACTTTGCGCAATAGCATCACACTTATCTTGAGTACGAGAGGCGATATGAATTTCGCCGAGCACATTATTATGCATCGCACATTTATGCGCGACTACTTGAGCGACACCGCCTGCTCCGATGATGAGTACATCTTTTTTGTTGGGCTTAGCTTGTTGGTTGGTATTCAATGCAACAATCCTCCTTTGTGTCCCTGTCATCGCCTAAGAAATGGCCAGTCAAAACAGAAACGAGTGAATGATATGCGTGAATTAAAAAGGAAGACCGAGGAAAACCCACGCACCCGTCGGGCAAAAATAGCTGGTTTTGCCCGTGGCGATTATAACAATTTTTGCAGGCTTTTCGGCAATAATTAATGGTTAAGATACAATCTGGTTGTGCTCAAGCATCATCGAACGGCGAATACTAAGACAAACTCGCCTTATAATCTTGATAATCAAACTCACGCTGCACATCAATACTGCCATCCAAACGACGAATAACAATCGCTGGCATATTGACGCCATTGAACCAGTTTTTCTTCACCATGGTATAGCCCGCCGCATTACCAAAGGCAATCTTATCGCCTACCTGTAAATGGTTAGGTAAGGCATACTCGCCAAAGATATCACCTGCCAAGCAAGAACGACCATAAATAATAGTGTTGTCCGAAATGTCCACTGTTTTAGCCATATCGGCAGGTACAATATCAATCAACGCTTCGTTAATAGCCGCAATGGGTGCTGACTCACGGTAAATCAACAAATCTAGCATATGCGCTTCGATAGAAGCGTCAACAACGGCTAGGTTTTTTCCGTTGTGCATCGTATCTAAGACCGTCGTGACCAATGATCCAGCGCCATGAATGCTCGCCTCACCTGGTTCTAGATAAACTTGCACATCGTATTTTTCACTAAACGCTTTCAATCGCATGGCGAGTTTTTCTAACGGATAATCAGGCGCGATAAAGTGAATGCCACCGCCCAAACTGACCCACTCAAGCTGTGCTAAAACGTCACCAAACCTGTCTTCGATATCCGCCAAACTGTCACTAAAGGCCTCAAAACTGTCATTTTCACAATTGTTATGAATCATGACTCCAGTGATGTCAGCAAGCACTGCTGCAATCTTATCTTTATCATGCTCACCAAGACGGCTAAAAGGACGCGCAGGATCAGCGATGATAAACGATGAGTTGCTAGTCTTTGGGTTTAAACGTAGTCCAACTGGAATATTTTTTGCGCCAGCTTGGTCTTTAAACGCATTAAGCTGAGAGATTGAATTAAAGATAATCTTATCGGCATAGCTCAATACTTCATCGATTTCATCTGCGCTATAGGCAACGCTATAGGCATGGGTTTCTTTCTTTTCTTCACTGCTACCGTCGTTGTTGCTACCAAAGGTTTCATAGCCCAAGCGCACTTCATTGAGTGACGACGAAGTAGTACCATGCAAATAGGGCTGCATGACATCAAACACGCCCCACGTAGCAAAGCATTTGAGCGCCAACAACGCTTTTGCACCAGACAACTCACAAAGTCGCGCAATTATCTGCATATTGGTAACGATTGCTGCTTCATCGAGCAGATAATAAGGCGTTGGTATCGAAGTTGGCATCGAAACTGGTTTGGTGTTTTTTGTTGAGTTCATAAGAGACAACCTAATGGCTTGTATATGCGGTAGTAAAGCTTGTGATAACAATGCTTGTTTGTAGTATGAGCGTTTTTTAGTACTGTGCTTTCTTAGCATTGTGACATCGCTAATTAAGTGCGCTATAGTAGACTAAATCCATCATAATTAGAATATTTTATGTCACTATCAACCGATTATTCCAGCGCTGCCAGCCAAACCAACTTATCCAAACTTGAATCCAGAAATATTGATTTGACCCATCTCGACCCTAATGCACGTGCAGTATTGGATTTTTGGTTTGATAAAAATAATGAGCAGCATTGGTTTGCAAAAAATGATGATTTTGATCAGCGTATTCACGATAAGTTTGGCAAAATCTGGCAGGCAGCAAAACAAGGTGAATGTGCGCCTTGGCGATGGTCTGAAAATCAAAATGATGTGAATAGCTCAATGACTAATTTGGCAGGACGTCTGGCAGAAATTATCGTCTTAGATCAGTTTTCACGCAATCTATGCCGCGGGCAAGCGTGCGCTTTTGCCCAAGACAGTATGGCAGTGGTATTAGCACAAGAAGCCATTCAACAGCCGCATTTTGACACGTTACCGATGGAGTGGCGTCGATTTACTATTATACCGTTTATGCATTCTGAATCAGCCGTTATCCATGAGCGCTATTTGACGTTGTTTGAGCAACTCAATGACGCGACTACTTTAGACTTTGAACATCGTCATAAAGACGTTATCGATCAGTTCGGTCGTTATCCGCATCGTAATAAAACGCTAGGTAGAGAAACAACTAGTGACGAAAAAGTATTTTTAAAACAGCCGAACTCATCATTCTAAGAGAGATTATTTTTAGGTTTTTATACCTTTTAATAGTCTTACAGGTTTTTTATATGACAAGGGTTGAAGCAGTTACCTGATTCAGCCCTTGTTTTACAATATCAGTCAATCAGATTAACTAGTAATTCACTTCACCCGTAGTAAAAGTAAATGACTTATTTTGTAAGGTTTTATTATCGACTAGAATATCAAAGCTCACTTGATACTTAGTATTGCCATAAAGACCACATTGCTGGCTTTGATTTGCCGCGCGCTTGGTTTCACAGCTTTTTAGTGCATCGGTCAGCGGTAAGATAAAAGCTTCGTTCGCTGGTAGCGCGTAATTGGTATTGGCATACGGATCGTTATCAAAATCAATTAACTGAATTGGCATATCTGCGTTGCGCTGCGTATCTCTAAAATTGATGTTACTGACCTTAATATTTTTAGCTGACGGCATACTAATATAAACGGGTTGTCCGATAGGATCAGTGCGCAAATTGCGTCCAGTACCTTTAACAGGGTTTGGTGTCTCGTTGTATAGTGCGGTCACTGTTCCAGTCATACCCTGACATGGATAGGTAAAAATACCTGAAACTGATTTGTCTTTGGTCGTTTGTGTCGCTGAAGCATGGCTGACCAAGACATAACCTTGGTTATTAGCTGTACTTTTACCATTAGGTTTATAAGTAACCATTCCCGTGCCTACCAAACTTGAAGTTGGAAGCATCAAAGAACGTAGATGATAAGGTGCTGCTAACAATGACTTGGCCATGGAGGTAGCTACTGTATCTACGCTCAAAAAA